>CAZVEH010000028.1:0-31214 GCA_964625775.1 uncultured Legionella sp.
CCACACGACAGGAGATCCCTCGCTGCGCTCGGGATGACGTGGGGAGTTACGTTAATTTTAGTTTTTAATTCGGTCATTTAGTCCACCTAAACTCCCTCATTAAAAACTAAACTTGCCTCGACCTCGAGGTTTTGCGTAAGTCCTGAAAATAAAAAATAGCAAATACGCATTGTCAAAAGAAATCTCTTTCAGTAAAATTCCGCTTCATTTTAAGCAGAGATTTAGGGTATGTGGTCAAAAATACAATATATGGTGGTGATGTTGGCGTTGTGGGGGGCTGCTCCAGTTGTTTTTGCTGAGGAGCAATCTGGGTACATCAAACATATCTTTATCAATAATACGCCTAAAGAATGTTATGTCAGTGTGCGTCAGCAATTTTCTTACCCAATCGATGCTTGTTTGGGTCCGGTTGTGCCTAAGATGACAAAATCATGCGATGGTTCTTTTGAGCTACGTCATCCGATTTTTTTCTTTGATGCCATTTGCGACGGTGTTCAACAAAAACTCGAAATCAGTAAAATGGTATTTCTAAAAAATACGTATAAAAGCCAAAGCATTGAGGTGACCTGGAAATTAGGGATTGATGCTAAGAAAAAACTAAAAATTGATTATGTCGAAGTGGGTATGTGAGTTAAGTTTGATATAATTGGCGCATTAGCTATACTGTTCATACACATTTTTTTGGCAAAACATCTTCAGATGAGATCGAGGTTTTGCGTAAGTCCTGGAGATATTCTGCAGAGTATTCATCAGAATTTGTCAGGTTTCATGATTGGAGCATCATATGACGGTGAAAAAAACATTGTTTAATGCGGCCAAGCGGCTTATTAGTACGGCTCATATTGCTGACTATGTAGAGCAACATCCGATCGCTTGGACCAAAACGCGGGATCCCCTTCATCCTTATGAAACTAGCATTACGATAGCCAAGACCCCCATCGATTTAAAACTACGTATCAATGATTTTCCCGAGGAACCTCTTTACACGGTTGTATTTGAAAAACCTGATAAAACGATAGAAGATATCGTGGACGTCAACGATTTTAAAGACAATTGGTCAGGAAAAAATGGCAGTTATACGCCTTAGGGCCGTGGAGAGTTTGCGGGTGAGTCTTCATCTGGGGTAGGGGGTTCGTATACTGGGCGGTCAGGAGGCGTTGGATGTGGGTTTCCTTTCTCGTCATGGTACAAAATTCTTTGATTTAAACCATAATCTCGATTAACTTTCTTGTTGGTTTTGCTGGCACTTTCAGTGATGGAAGGTGCTGCTTCTCCTTTGGCCTCTCTTTGCTCTCTTTTTTTCTTTAATCCTTCCTTACTAAGGCCATTGATACCATGTACTGCGATATCTCTTTGTTTTAGTTGTTTTGCACCTTCTTGGTCGGTCATCGATGTTCGAGCAATCTCTTTTGTGGTTTCTCTGAGTTTATGAAAAAAATCGTCAGTTTTCTCGCGATGCTCAAAGCTACCTTTGGGTCCGACGATACCTGATAGTTGTCCAGATTGGTACAGTTTGTTGCCCTGCATCAGCGTTTGATTGTAGGCATCGCGCACTTGATCGCTATTGAATTGACTCTGGGAGCGTTTGATGGCAGTACCACTGTTTAAAGCATTGTCAGCTTCTTTTAAAGCTTTTTTAAATAAAATTTCACCGACTCTTTTGGCGATATGGGTAGTGGTCCCAGCTCCTAAGAGTTTATTTCTCATGACCTAACTCCTCACTATGCGATATACATCAAATATAGCACATATTTTTTGCATAATGAGGGCAATTGGGGATAACCAGGCAGAGGGATGTGGACTAGTCGGGTTGATGCATCAGTTCTTCCAAACGGGCTATTTCTTCTGTTCTTAATGTTAAAATATCATATCCGGTGGAAGTGACTAAGATCGTATGCTCCCATTGTGCTGACAATTTACGATCTTTGGTGACGGCAATAGACCAGCCATCTTTATCGAGATGCTTGACCTCAGCGCGGCCTTGGTTGATCATCGGTTCTATGGTGAAGGTCATGCCTTCTTCTAAGGTTGGCCCAGTACCCGCAACACCATAATGGGTGATTTGCGGTTCTTCATGCATGCGTAAACCAATGCCGTGACCGCAGTATTCACGTACGACGGAATAGTGGTTTTGCGTAGCGTACGCTTGTATTGCATGGCCGATATCGCCTACCGTTGCTTTGGGTTTGACCACGGCAATGCCTTTATAAAGACAGCGTTGGGTCACATCGACTAATCGTTGCGCATGTGCCGCAACTTCACCGATGCAGAACATTTTACTGCTGTCTCCATAATACCCTTCATAAATCACGGTGATATCGACGTTGACGATGTCGCCTTTTTTAAGGATTTGTTTGACCGAAGGCATGCCATGACAAATGACATGATTCAAGGAGGTATTGACGCTATAAGGATAACCGTATTGTCCCTTGCTGCCAGGGATGGCTTTGAGGGTATTGCGAATATACTCTTCACAAAACGTATCAATCTCCATGGTGGTGATGCCAGGCACAATGATCTCAGTGACAGCTTCCAGGACTTGAGCGGTCATTCGTCCGGCGATACGCATTTTTTCTATTTCTTCTGGCGTTTTGATGGAAATCATTAAGGACTACCTCAACTATGAGTGGGTACCGTGCTTCTGACGGTAATTATCCAGGAAACGAGCCATTTTACCAATAGCATGAGTTAAATCATCTGCATGAGGTAAGAAAACCACACGAAAGTGGTCATGATTAGGCCAGTTAAACCCAGTGCCTTGCACAATCAACACCTGTTCTTCAGCAAGTAGTTGATACACAAAGTCGCGATCATTGGTAATGGGGTAAAGCTTTGGATCTAATTTGGGAAAAAGATATAACGCGGCTTTGGGTTTGACACAACTGACCCCAGGAATGGATGTGAGTAAATCATACGCTAAATCGCGTTGGGTCAATAACCTACCGCCTGGTGCGACTAGACTATCAATGCTTTGATACCCTCCCAATGCGGTTTGAATCGCGTATTGCCCAGGGACATTTGCACACAAACGCATCGAGGCGAGCATATCTAAACCTGTGATATAATCGCGAGCGTGGGCTTTTTCTCCAGACACCACCATCCATCCGGCACGGTAACCGCAAGCACGATAATTTTTGGATAACCCGTTAAACGTGATACATAACACATCGTCTGCCAAAGAAGCCAGGGCGGTATGTTGGGCTGCATCATAGAGCGTTTTGCTATAGATTTCATCAGCAAAAATAATGAGATGATGTTGCCGAGCAATTTCAACCAGTTCTTGCAGCATGGCCACAGAATACAAGGCACCTGTAGGATTGTTGGGGTTTATGACCACGATAGCGCGTGTGTTCGGTGTGATTTTGGCGCGAATATCAGCAAGGTCGGGCATCCACTCAGCCTGTTCATCACAGATATAATGAACCGGGCGACCACCTGATAAACTCACCGCAGCAGTCCATAATGGATAATCGGGCGCGGGAATCAAAACTTCATCGCTATTATTCAACAAGGCATTCATACTCATGACAATCAACTCAGAGACACCATTGCCGATATAAATGTCTTCAATACTGACACCGGTGACCTGCTGTTGTTGCATAGCGTGCATGATGGCTTTGCGCGGCGCAAATAACCCTTTGGAATCACTATAAGCTGAAGCAGAATGCATGTTTAAAATCATGTCTTGTATCAGCTCAGCCGGTGGTTCAAAGCCAAACATACCCAAATTACCAATATTTAGCTTGATAATTTTCTGTCCAGATTCTTCCATTTGTTTGGCTTTTTCTAGCACAGGCCCACGAATATCGTAGCAAACGTCTTTGAGTTTGTCTGATTTATAGATTGTTTGCACAATGCGTTTCCTTTTTTGAGTGTGGAATTGTAGCTTAAAAATAGAAAAAAATCACCAGGACTGGTGCAAAGACCTGGTGTAATTTTAACCATATTCTTGTTTGTAGTCTATAATTTTATTATTATGATTATAAATGGATCTTGTTATGCAAAATAAACCACCAAAAGATTCAAAAGAAAACGACGATCTTTGGGGTGAATTTGAAGAAGACAATTGGTTTTCAGACTTAGACCGACCTGCTTCCGAGTCAGTTGCTTCCGATTCAAATCTAGGTGAGCCCAAATGGGATGTACTTACTGATGAAGGCTGGGTACCAGATTTTAGTGAGTCTGTGATAAGACATAAAACAGCTGATGTACTCCAAGCCGAAGAAGATATGCAACAAGAAGCCAAAAATGAATTTTGGATCTCTAGTCCCGCTAATCAAGCTGTTTTGATGGCCGCCAAAAAAGAACATCGATTGGAAAAAGGCAAAAATTTTCATGGATTTACTTTGGAGCAAAAATCTTTGCAAGACAGTGAGTTTGATCAATTTTTGCATGAGTTAAAAAAGTCTGCGGCGCAAATTCCCAGCGGCACAAGAATAGAATTGGCTATTGTGACGCGATTTATTGATCCCGCCTATGAATGGAGTGCTGATTATGAAGAAGGCATAAGAACCTGTGTACATTGGACTGCTGTGGATTTGATGGTAGGTGAACGTGGCGAGATCAGTTCTTTTGTGTTGGATGCCGCCAACTCCTTTGGGTATGCGCGCATGCATGATACGTTAAAAAACATGTTCCCTGAGGGACGGCATTATGTGTATAAAAAAGAAGAATTAAACGACGGCAATCAACTTCGTGTCTCTCCTATTCAAACACAAGAACGAGGATGTAGGGTGTTTACCGTAGAGCATCTCAAACAACTATCGCAAATTGATACAGAAACCTTGTACGGTAAAGAATTACCTCAAGTTGCAAATGAAAACGGCGTGGTGCATGCCAGTCGATTTTCAGGGAATTTAAAATTGACGCGTATTTTTCGCGGCATGCAAACTTGGACTGGGCTGAGAGCTTTGCCCGAAGACATGAAGCATACCGTGATCAAAGAAAAAACAGGTGAAACCTTGATGCAGTTCGCAGAGAGGAACAGCGTAGAACGAGGTGGGATAAAATCAATTAAGGCCAATGAAACTATGGCCAAAAAAAATCGTCATTATATTGAAAAAAAGCGTCATTTCTATCACAGTTTATCCCCTGAGAATCAGGAAAGAATTATTGAGTATCGACAAGGGTTGCTGTTTTTGCATCATCCGCAACTCTTTAAACTGTCGTCGATTTTGGCGCGTATGGATGCCCGTCTGGGTACGCAAGATATTTTGGATTTTGTAGATAAATTGTCTAAAAATCTGGAGGAAGTTGAAGAAAAAACAGGTAGTCCCTCTGAAGACATACGCTATTGTTTAGAGGAGTTGGCTGCTATTTCGCCCTACCTAAATGCGGGGGCAATCAAGCATAGTGTATTATTAGCTGTTGCTGATTTGTATCATCATTTGGATTCAGTGCCTAATCAGGCGTATCAAGAAGGCTTATCTAGAGTCATTGATGGGTTATACCACCCTAAAAACCCGGCTGTTGTGTTTCGTTCTATCATATCGGATAAGTTTGGTTCAAATGATGGCAGGAGTAGCCCTGAAAGCAGTCAAGGGAGTTCTCCGTAGTGAGCAAAGACGGAGCACTGCGAACTTAGCGCGGTACTTAGTCCTTAGGAAGAAAGTGTTACCACCCGCTAGTCCACACGTATATTCACAAACTGCCAGGGATCGGTCAAATCAAGTTGATCCAATTGTTCAGGAAATAGGGTGCCTCGGTTTTGTAATGGTGTCCAATCGGTGTAGTATCCTGCTACTTTTCCTAGATAAGGCATCGCGATGTCCATGATGAATTCATGATCCATATCTTCTGCTTCGACCAGGCCGCGATCAGGGTTTTCAATCGCCCAAATCATGCCGGATAACACGCCTGCAACCACTTGAAGACTGGTGGCATTATTGTATGGGGCGATGGTGCGCGCCTCTTGTACGGTTAATGTGGAACCAAACCAGTATGCTCCTTTTTCATTTCCCATCAACAAGACACCTAATTCGTCAATACCATTGACGATTTCATTGAAAATAATACGTTTGTGTTCTTGGGTTTTCCATTCAGTACTGCCCAGTTCCATGAGAGATAGCACCGCATCTGGACAAGCGCAATAGGCATAATGAACGGTGGGTCTATAGCTGATTGTTTCACCTTCTTTGAGCGTGAGATAATTGGACAAAGAAATGGTTTCTGGGTGGGTGATTAAAAATCCATGAATAGGTCCCAAACTTGGCGTCCAAGAGCGAACGCGGGTACCTGCACCCGGACGTGCTAAATAAATCGCGCACTTTGGACCGACTTCATGATGATGTCCATCATGTGGCCAATGTGCCTCGTGTGTTCCCCAACCCAACTCTGCAGGTTGCAGTCCTTCATCAATCAATGCATCCACGGACCATGTGTTGACAAACTCTCCTGGCAATTTGGGTTTATTGGTAATCTGGGTATCCCGTTCGGCAACATGAATGGCTTTGATGTTCAATTGCTTGGCCAATGCAGCCCATTGTTGTGAGGTTTTTGGGCTGGATATTGATAATTTGTTGTCTTCGGCCATTTTTAGCAGCGCTTGTTTGACAAAGTGGGAGGCAAGACCAGGATTTGCACCGTGTGCCATAATGGCTGTTTTTTTAACTTTGCCTTTGAGTTTCAGGGTGTTTTCGCGCAACATATAATTGGTGCGGTCAGCCAGTGCCATATTTTTTTTGAAAAAATGTTCTCTCCAAGGCTCAGTAGAGGTATCCATATATAGGGCTTCTTTTTCATTGCAAAGTTCAATGAGAGAGGCGCTGGAAATATTAAAAGCTACATTAATTAAAAAATCGCCCTGCTGTAATTGTTTGCCTACAACATCCATATAATTTTTAGAGCCGATTTCTTGTAACTGAAATGCCACATCAAATTCTTTGGCAATTTTAAGCCCGGAGTCATCGCCAGCAATGAGGGTGATTTGAGTGGGTTTGATATCAAAATGTTCGAAAATAAGAGGCAATAGCGCGCGACCGATACTACCAAAGCCTAAAATAAGAATACGATTGTGAAACGGTCTTTTTTGCCGAGAGGTATGTTTCATGTCACATCCTTGGGTTACATTGAGCGTCGTATTACACTCAATACGTCAATGGCGTAATTCTTGATCATTTAAAATATAGGATTGAATTGGATAAAAAGCAATTGACAAGACTGGCTGCGACAACAGGCATACCTATAATCTTGCAGCCCACCGCAGAACCGTGTTTTATGCAGCAAAAGTTGAATATATTTGCCTTTTGCAATAAGGTGAATAGATAGGACTGATTGGCCCATCCAAGGAGCTTCAATGACTGCACTTAATCCCAATTCTATGTTTTATCGATTATCCACTATCCTGCATGCTTTTAAAGCACTTTATCGGTTGTCTCCTAAAGAAGTGGATGACTATATCAAATCTTACGACATTTATGAGTGTGATTGGGTCCAGGGTCAAGCGATGAAAGGTACCCAGGCGGTTGCGTACACAGAGGTCAAAGAACATATTTTGGATTTTTATGAAGTCATCAACCATCTTTGTGCGATTGGTGAAGTAGAGAAAATGTATATCCCCCCTGCTTTGGATTTGTCGCAAAATATCATCAGCAATCAAATGATGTTTGAAAAGAAATTTGCACAATTATTGAATTTGAAGCCGGGTGACAAAGTATTTGAGTTGGGCTGTGGCAAAGGACGCGTGGCAGCGCATCTCGCCTCTGAGACCGGAGCTGACATTACGGGTATTAATATTGATCAAGGGCAATTGGATAGTGCCACTGCTTTTGCCAAAAAAAATGGGTTGTCTAAATGCGTCTTTCTGAACGCGGATTTTAATGAATTGCCTTTCGCGTATGCTGATCAGCATTTTGATGCCATTTACGAGATTCAAGCCCTATCTTTATCGAGAAATTTAGACAAATTGTTTCAAGAGTTGCACCGTATTCTTAAACCAGGCGGCAAAATTTCATTACTAGAATGGGTGCGTTTACCCAACTATGATGCACATAATCCGCACCATCTGGCGCTGATGCACAAGGTGAAGCCCTTGATTGGTGCGATTGGAACCCCTTCGCCAGCCGAGTATGAAACCGCATTGCGCAACGCGGGGTTTGAGGTCTTGATCAGCGAAGATCCCAGTGTGAATCATTCGCAGGAACCATTGATTCATAAGGCCAGTCATTCGTTTGATAACTTGGTGCCTTTTGTTCGGATTTTAGTGGCTTTAAAGATCATTCCCAAGCATTTTGTGCCCTTGTTTGCGCGATTGCAAAAAAACACCGAAGCATTGTGTGAGGCGGATAGACTAGGCTTGATCACCACGTGTTATCACTTGGTGGCACAGAAGAAAAACGCGGTATAGGATTTTATATTTATTGAGAGATGCCGTATCTTATGCATACATAAAGTACAGCATCTGTTATTTTTGGAGTTAGTTAAAATGGACCCAGAGCTATGGCAGCTCTCATGTTGTCCGCCTTTTCTACCTCACGAGAGTCTTCGCTAGCATTCCAACGAAGACGATGCGGGCTTAAGTGATTATCGAGGTCTTGGAGCTTGTTTAGCAGAATTGGAAGTATGGTGAGTATTAAAGAACCTACCACAGCAGCTTGAGTTACGGCCAAAACAGCTAATCCACATAACGCTGCTCCAATACAGGCGCTTCCAAAAGCAAATAATTGCTGTAGGCTAAACATTAGTTGTACATTGAAGCGAGCTCTTCGAGCTTCCTCCTCATAATCATAATCTAGAGAGTAATCAGGGTTTCCAACGCTTGTATAGGCCAATCTCTTGTGTGCGATCATCGCGGGCACAATAAGAATGGCGCCACCTAATGCACATGCGCCCACCACTGTCGCCAAAGAACTTGCGGCTAAAACGCTACTGCCCAAATACGCCGATATAGGCGCTCCAACCAACGCATTTTTGGCGCTGCCTATTGCGCCTCTTGCGATATCAAAAGCTGTATTGGTGTTGGTTTTATAAGGAAAGAATGTTGTCATGAGTTTGCTCACTTTGGTTTAAATTAAGATAAAAATGATGGATTATAACTCTTTTATGAACAAAAAAACATAATTGTTTGAATTTGACCTCTGTACATGACAAAAAAGCTGTCATGCCCGCGCAGGCGGGCAACCATTTCTGATTTGGGACTGAAATAAATTAAGCAACGTAGCCCGCAAGAAAGCGCAGCGAATTGCGGGGGGTTACGCTAAACGAGACCAGTGATCATCTATTTTTTGGACTATGTATAGGGTGGGTTATTGTCGATCCCGCAATTCACTACGTTACTTGCGGGCTACATGAAATAAACATACCACCAAATCAATACCCATGTAGTGATCCCATACCAAACAGCTTACATTGTGTCATTCCCGCCTGCGCGGGAATGACACGAATTAGCTCGAATGTAGCCAAGGAATGATTTTGCCAGTGGCGAAAGTTAAAAAACTCAGCAACGTAGCCCGCAAGAAAGCGCAGCGAATTGCGGGGGGTTACGCTAAACGAGACCAGTGATCATCTATTTTTTGGACTATGTATAGGGTGGGTTATTGTCGATCCCGCAATTCACTACGTTACTTGCGGGCTACATGAAATAAACATACCACCAAATCAATACCCATGTAGTGATCCCATACCAAACAGCTTACATTGTGTCATTCCCGCCTGCGCGGGAATGACACGAATTAGCTCGAATGTAGCCAAGGAATGATTTTGCCAGTGGCGAAAGTTAAAAAACTCAGAACGCTAGCGCTGGAGCTCTATAGGAGTCTTGGCGCATTATTTCTAATTCTTCAGCATCAAGGGTGCTAGCGATTGCACGTGTCGGGCTTAACTGTTGTTCGCTGCGATTCATTGCGCTTGTTAATTGAATAATTACTAGGAATGTCAAAGAGCCAATCAGCGCGGCTTTGGCCACGGCCAAAACAGCCAACCCACATAAAGCAGCGCCAATACAAGCGCTTGCGAAAGCAAATAATGGTCTTAGTCCAAGCGTTAGCATCCCTGTAGGGTTTAGTCCTAGCTGCTTATGTGCGATCATCGCGGGCACAATGAGAATGGCTCCGCCTAATGCACATGCGCCCACCAAAGTTGCCAAAGAACTTGTGGCCAACACACTACTGCCCAAATACGCTGATATAGGCGCTCCAGCCAACGCGTTTTTGGCATTGCCTAGTGCACCTCTTGCGATATCAAAAGCCGTATTGGTGTTTGTTTTATAAGGAAAAAAATTTGTCATGAGTTCACTCACTGTAGTTTGAATAAGATAAAAAACGATGAATTATAACTCTTTTTTGAACAAAAACCACTCATGATTTTTAAATTTAATAACACAAATTATGTTGAAAGCAATCAAAGTATGAGTGCCGTGCAAGAGTTAGGCGCGAGGGGGGCAATGGAATTCTACGGCGGTTTGGCTGTCGCTGGCTATGGATCTTAAGGTCACTGGAAAGCCCCAGAGGGTGTAGAGATGTTTGAGCACCTCATGGGTGGTGTTTAGATGCAGGGGCATGTTGTTATATTGGGTATGATGTAGGGTCAAACCACGACTTCCTTCTAGATCAACACCAAACACCTGGATATCTGGCTCCATTTGACTGATATTATATTGATTGGATAATACCTCTCGCACACGCTGATAGCCGTTGTCGTCATGGATGGCGCCGATTTGGAGCTGGGGATGGTTGGCATCATCGATCATTTGAAATAATTTTAAATCGCGCATGACCTTAGGCGATAAAAATTGCGCAATGAAACTTTCATCTTTGTAATGACGCATTGCTGAATCCAAACTCTGCAACCAATTGGTATGGACCAATTCTGGGAACCAATGTTGGTCTTCAGCGCTGGGTGTTTCTGCAATGCGGCGGATGTCTTGCATCATATGGTAGCCCAAAGTATAGGGATTGATCCCAGAAAAATAAGGACTGTTATACCCGGGTTGCAGGATCACCGAGGTATGGGTTTGGAGTACTTCTAGCATAAACTCGTCGGTGACCAGGTGCTCATCATAAAGTGCATGCAGTAAGGTATAATGCCAAAAACAAGCCCAGCCTTCATTCATCACTTTGGTTTGTTTTTGAGGATAAAAATATTGTGCTATTTTGCGCACAATGCGCACGATTTCACGTTGCCAAGGCTGGAGCAGTGGCGCATGTTTTTCAATAAAATATAATATATTTTCTTGGGGTTCTACCGGGAATTTCTTTTTTGGGTTGACGTCAGTTTTGTGTTTGTCTTTGGGGATGGTGCGCCATAATTCATTGACTTCAGCTTCCAGGTAAGCCTCCCGATTTTTCTGGCGAATTTTTTCTTCTTGCAGCGACAAAGGTGTCGGATGTTGATAGCGGTCAACGCCATAATTCATCAAGGCATGGCAGGCATCTAAAATCTCTTCCACGGCAGCAATACCATAACGCTCTTCACATTCATTGATATAGTGTTTGGCAAAGACCAAATAATCAATGATGGCATCGGCCGAGGTCCACATTTTAAATAAATAATTAGATTTAAAAAAAGAATTGTGGCCATAGCAAGCGTGGGCAATGACCAAAGCTTGCATTGCCATAGAGTTTTCTTCCATCAGATAGGATACGCATGGGTTTGAATTGATCACCAATTCGTATGCCAGACCCATATGTCCGCGTTGATAATTTTTTTCTACAGAGACGAAGTGCTTTCCAAAAGACCAGTGCGTGTAGTTGATTGGCATGCCTACCGATGCATAGGCATCAATCATTTGTTCGGCCGAAATCATTTCAATTTGGTTGGGGTATGTATCTAATTGAAAGTCTTTGGCGAGCCGGCCAATTTCTCGGTCATAATCAGCGATCAATTCAAAAGTCCATTCGGAACCCGTGGATAGCGGTTTTTTTTTCATACGGGTTTCCTTTTAAAGAGCTCGCGAAACACAGGATAAATGTCGGCAATGTGATCGATGTTTTGCATGGCAAAATTAGAATGTTGATTGGCCAGATGGGTATAACCTTCCCATAAACTTTGGTGATTGCGTGGCATGATTTCTATATATGCAAAATATTGCAGCAATGGCATGAGTTTTTCTTGGAGTAAGGCTGTGCAGTGAGGGGTATCTGCATTCCAATTATCGCCATCTGAGGCTTGTGCCACATAGATATTCCACGCATTTGGATTGAATCGAGTTTCAATGGCATGGTGTAACAATTCTAGGGCGCTGGATACTACCGTGCCTCCGGTTTCACGTGAATAGAAAAAATCTTGCTCGGATACTTCTTTGGCGGAGGTATGATGGCGAATGAAGACCAATTCTATTTTGGCATAAGACCTTTTTAAAAATAAATATAATAAAATGAAAAAACGTTTGGCAATGTCTTTTTTGACCTCATCCATAGAGCCAGAGACATCCATGATGCAAAACATGACCGCATGCGTTGTGGGGGCTGGTATTTTAACTCGATGATTATAGCGTAAATCAATTGTGTCAAGAAAAGGCACAGAATTCTTTTTCTTTTTTAAGCGCTCTATTTGCTCCAGGGCATGTTGGATTGCTTGAGGATCGCCGGATGTCTTGGCTTGTGCGTATTGGCATTCTGCATCTTGCAAACGACGCTTGAAGATCGCGGATATCGCCACCCGCCGTCCGGTGGCTTGGCGCATTGAGCGCAATATATTGATATTGGTAGGAATTCCAGTGGAGGTGAGGCCCGCACGCACGGTTTTTAGGGTATTGAGTTGGGCCAATTCTTTTTTCACCAGATCGGGCAATTCCAAATCTTCAAAGTAATACTCTAAAAACTCGTCGCGTGTCAGCTCAAAAATAAATTCGTCTTCCCCTGAGCCGCTATCGCTTGCCTCGCCTGATCCAGAGCCTTCTTGTCCCTCTTGTGAGGGACGTTGAATCGTATCGCCCGTATTATATTGTTCATTTCCTGGCAAAATATGGTTTCTAAGGCCGCCTTTAGTATGTTGGAACACCGGTTCAGAGATGTCTTTAGCAGGGATGACAACTTTTTCCCCTTGATCGATACCGGTGATGCTGCGTTTGCCTATGGCATCAAAGACCGCTTTTTTGAGATGATCCTTATAGCGCAACATAAACCTGCGGCGGTTCACCGTGCCTTTGTGGCGAGAATTGCGACGATCAATGAATTGGGTCATGATGCGTGCTCGTTGAGTCGATTATTGTGATTTACGAACGCGTAAATACCATTCACATAACAAGCGAACTTGTTTACGGGTATACCCCTTCTCCACCATGCGTGATATAAATTCTTCGTGTTTTTTCTTATCATCCTCGGAGGATTTGGCATTAAAAGAAATCACGGGCAGTAAATCTTCTGTATTAGAAAACATCTTCTTTTCAATGACCGTTTTGAGTTTTTCATAGCTGTTCCAGCGGGGATTGGAGCCATGATTATTGGCACGAGCACGCAACACAAAATTCACCACTTCATTGCGGAAGTCTTTGGGATTGGAAATGCCGGCTGTTTTTTCAATCTTCTCTAAATCGGTATTCAGCGCAGCACGATCAAAGATTTCTCCGGTGTCTGGATCACGATAATCTTGATCTTGGATCCAGAAATCAGCGTACGTGATATAGCGGTCAAAAATGTTTTGACCATATTCTGAATACGATTCTAAATATGCTGTTTGAATTTCTTTGCCAATAAATTCGACGTATTTGGGGGACAAAAACTCTTTGATGAAACTCAGATATTTTTCTTGGATCTCTTGAGGAAATTGCTCCTGTTCAATTTGTCGCTCTAAGACATACAGCAAATGCACGGGATTGGCAGCGATTTCACCTTGATCAAAATTGAAAACTTTGGAGAGAATTTTGAAGGCAAAGCGGGTAGAAATACCATTCATGCCCTCGTCTACTCCAGCAAAATCACGATATTCTTGATATGATTTGGCTTTTGGGTCGGTGTCTTTTAAGCTCTCACCATTATAAACACGCAGTTTGGAGTAAATGCTTGAGTTTTGCGGTTCTTTGAGTCGAGTCAACACAGAAAATTGTGCCAACATATGTAGTGTGCCGGGTGCGCAAGGTGTTTTGACGAGAGAACTGGAGTCTAATAATTTTTGATATATTTTGATTTCTTCCGACACACGTAAACAATAGGGCACTTTGACAATATTAATCCGGTCAATAAAGGCTTCGTTGTTTTTATTGTTGCGGAAAGTTTGCCATTCAGATTCGTTAGAGTGTGCGAGAATGATGCCTTCAAACGGAATGGAGGACAAACCTTCGGTGGGATTATAATTGCCTTCTTGGGTTGCGGTCAGTAACGGGTGTAGCACTTTGATCGGCGCTTTGAACATTTCTACAAATTCTAATAAGCCGCGATTGGCCCGGCATAATCCCCCGGAGAAACTATATGCATCGGGGTCATTTTGTGAAAAATCTTCTAATTTACGAATATCAATTTTACCGACCAAAGAAGAAATATCTTGGTTGTTTTCATCACCAGGCTCGGTTTTAGCGATTGCAATTTGTTTCATGCGCGAGGGTTTGACTTTGATGACACGAAATTGACGAATATCGCCGTTAAATTCTTGCAAGCGTTTGATGGCCCAAGGTGACATGACATATCGCAGGTGACGTTTGGGAATACCAAATCGCTCCATCAAAATAGGGGCATCTTCATCCGCAAATAACGACAAAGGCGATTCATACACTGGTGAGCCTTTGATGGCATAAATAGGCATTTTTTCCATCAAATCTTTTAATTTTTCTGCCAAAGAGGATTTACCACCGCCCACGGGTCCAAGGAGATAAAGTACTTGCTTTGTTTCTTCAAGGCCTTGTGCGGAATGTTTTAAGAAGCCAATGATTTGCTCAATAGGTTCTTCCATCCCAAAAAATTCATTAAAAATCGGGTAACGAGAAATGACTTTATTGGAAAAAATTCGAGAGAGCACTGGGTCGTGACGGGTGTCAATTTCTTCAGGTTGGCCAATCGCCATCAAAAGGCGTTCTGCAGGGTTGGCGTACACGGATGAATCGGTTTTACATAACTCCAAGTAGTCGTCCAGACTCATTTCTTCTTCTTTGTTATCCTCATAACGGCGCGAATAATTATCTAAGAAATCTTGGCTGCTCATAGTAGATCCCTTCTGCTTATGAACCATTTTGACAATCTACTACCAGTATAGAACGAATTCCAATAGAATGAGTAGATGAACTGAAAATTGTATCCAAGGATTTCCTTTATGGCTTCTCCCACCATTTATTTGAAAGACTACCAACCTCCCAATTTTACTGTGACCACGACGTCGTTGGACTTCGATTTATACGAAGACCATGCTCTGGTCCTGAATGAAATGCAGTTGCAACGCCAACATCCCGGTGCGTTACGTTTGAATGGCGATGACTTGCAATTGGAGGGCGTTTGGCTGGACGGTCAACCCTTGTCTGCGGCTCAGTATTGTTTGGACGGGAGCGACTTGGTGATTGACCTGTTACCTGATGAGTGTCAGTTAAAGATAGCCACACGTATTTTTCCACAAAAAAATACCGAATTATCGGGTTTATATCGTTCCAAAGATATGTTTTGCACGCAATGTGAGGCGCATGGATTTAGGCGTATTACTTTTTTTCCTGATAGGCCTGATGTGCTGGCGATTTATACCGTTAAAATGACAGCTGATCGCGCTTTATACCCAATTTTATTGTCGAACGGCAATTTGATCGATGCGGGCACCGAAGCAGAGGGTCGACATTGGGCGATTTGGCATGATCCCTTTCCTAAGCCTGCTTATTTATTTGCATTGGTAGCGGGTGACTTGGCGTGCTGTGAGGATGAATTTGTCACGGCTTCAGGTAAGACCGTGGCGTTGCGCCTGTATGTGGAACCTGGGAATGAAACATTGTGTGCGCATGCATTAACGTCTTTAAAACATGCCATGCGTTGGGATGAAGAACGGTATGGTCGAGAATATGATCTGTCGGTATTTATGATCGTTGCCGTCAGCGATTTTAATATGGGTGCGATGGAAAATAAGGGCTTAAATATTTTTAATTCTAAATTTATTTTGGCGCGCCAAGACACGGCAACTGACGATGATTTTGCGGGTATTGAATCCGTGGTGGCGCATGAATATTTTCATAATTGGACCGGTAATCGTGTGACATGTCGAGATTGGTTCCAATTGAGTTTGAAAGAAGGGTTGACGGTATTTCGTGACCAAGAATTCTCTAGAGACATGAACTCTCGTGATGTGAATCGCATCAAAGATGTTAAGACCCTACGCAATATTCAATTTCCGGAAGATGCAGGTAGTATGGCGCATCCGGTGCGGCCAAGTTCTTATCAAGAAATTTCCAATTTTTATACTGCAACGGTTTATAACAAAGGTGCAGAAGTCATCCGCATGCAATATCAATTGTTGGGTGAAACCCTGTTTCGTCAAGGTATGGATTTATATTTTGCAAGACACGATGGCCAAGCAGTTACCATTGATGATTTTGTGGCCGCAATGCAGGATGCCTCAGGTATTGATTTGACGCAGTTCAAACGTTGGTATAGTCAAGCAGGGACCCCCACCGTCACCGTAGCGTCACAGTTTGCAGAGGGACGTCTGACCTTAACGTGTCGGCAAACCTGTCCACCCACACCAGAAACGGAACATAAGCTCCCGTTCCATATTCCTATTCAAATGGCATTGTTTGATCCTAGTGGACAAGAAATACCCTTGAAACAGTCGTTATTAGAATTGCGAGATGAGGAGCAGGTATTTCATTTCGACGGGTTAGCCGCAGCGCCTTTTGTGTCCTTATTAAGAGATTTTTCTGCGCCTGTTATTTTGAAAACCTCAGCGGATGAGACTCAACTGCTAGGATTATTGCGGCATGAGACCAACGGCTTTGCCAAATGGGATGCGGCACAACAAATCATTCGTCAGATTGTGTCCCATGCTTATCACGGAAACGAGCAGAATGCTACCTCGAGTGCCAGCCATCTTTTTCAGGCATTGGCTGACATACTCGAAGATCAACGACTCGATCCGGCTTTAAAAGCTGATTTATTGACCGCTCCTAGTTTTGAGGATTTGGCTTCCACGGAGACCTTGGTGGACGTTGAGCGCTTAGAGCATGCACGCTTGGGATTGATTCAGGCCTTAGGCCAAGCGCTCTATCCTCAATTGCAGCATACGTTTGAGTTCGAAACTGCACGAGCAGATGATGCGGTGCATGGTGTGGCGATCGGGCAACGCAAATTGCGTTTGCAGTGTTTGCGTTTGCTGTTAAAAGCCAATGAAGCGGCGTGGTTGTCACCTTGTGAGGAGATGTTGCAATCCGCTAAAACCATGACCGAACAATTGGCTGGGTTGACCGGACTATTGCATAGTCAACAGAAAGAGGCGCGCCAAAAAGCACGCGATGTTTTTTATCAAAGGTGGTCTCATGATGAGTTGGTTTTGGACAAATGGTTTATTGCCCAAGCCACAGCGGATGTTGCAGGCGTGCTGGATGATGTACGTGCTTTATTAACGCACCCCAAGTTTCAGTATCGTAACCCCAATAGAGTGCGTGCTTTACTAGGGAGCTTTGTTCAAGCCAATCCAAGACATTTTCATGCAGCCGATGGCCAAGGCTATCGATTATTGACGGAACAATTGCAGGTGCTCGATCCCATCAATCCTCAAATCAGCGCACGCTTGGCCACGCCATTAACACGCTGGCAGCGATTAGACAAACCTCGCCAAGCGTTGATTCAAAGAGAACTGCAGTTGTTGGCTGCGCACGCATTGTCGAAAGATTTATCGGAGCTGGTGCAGAAGAGTTTGGTATAGATGAGATGCGCTTTCAGCGCATCTCAAAGTCGTTACAGAGACATTTCGGGTGCTTTTTCTGCTATGTTTTCCATCACGAACTCTGAAAATGGTTTGCGTTGCGGGTGAGGCTCTTCAGAGGACCAAAAGAAAGCATAAGTCCCTGGTGCGTAGCTTTTAGGGGGGGTGAACTTATATTTTTCTACAGCGATGGGTTGAGCAGCATCAGAACTCTCTGGTGTGTGGGTTGTAGGCGCAGAGATGTTATATTTTTCTAAATAGGTTATCACGCTAAGATCATCTGTTGTGGTTTGAATCTCCCATACAAAATAATCAATCAGATCCCGTGTTTGTCGCACGGCAAGACCATTGGCTTGATCAGTGAGCAATACAATACTTTGTTCGTAGTGTTGAATCGCTCTTAGCAGTAATCCTTGGTGTTCAGCATATGCTCGGCAGGTCAGAAAGTTTGCAGTCTCAGCATCATCCGAATACAGCATCGTCTCAGGGTCGTTTTCTTGATTCATTGTGATGCGCACCTGGCTTGGAATCTTGCCGTGCAATATCAATCCTGCCAAAAAATGCGCCTCAGCAGTATGTTGGGTTTCCAGTTCACCCAGGAGCATATCGAACGCTTCTGGGGTAAGCGTTCTTTTTAAAGGAAATTCTTCAGGTTTAAATCTTTTTTGATCTATATCGTTCAACAATAACCTGCTCAACAGAGGAATATGGTAGGTATCAACACGGATGGAAACATCGTACTCTGTGAATAGACAATCGATCATAACATCAGGGATGTTGGGGTGAACGGTAGACTCTAAGGCAGTAGGTCCTTCTGGTGCATCTATTTTTTTCATTTCTGTATATAGCCAACCCATATAGGCATGCGGGTCTTCGCAGATTAACAAAGGCAGTAGGAAATGAGGTAAAAAAGCTTTTTTACTGCGAAAAAAGTCGTACATGTTGGGATCTACGCGTTTAGCATAGGAAAAATCACCTACTTTGCTGCATATAGACATGCCTCCATCTTCCTTTTTGTAAAAAAGAGATAGAGCGTTCACTATCTTGTTAAGATTTGGATGAGTCAATACTCTTTTTTGTGCAGTGTCATATAAGTTTTTTGGGGACTCTATTGATGTGAAATAATCCATAAAATTATTGATTAACCAAAGAGTATTGGCCAAATTCTTTCTATCAGAGTGCGCAATGCATTGTTGTAATTGTTCTTTGTCCATGTCTCTCATGTGATCAAGGGTTCTGTACAATGCTTTTTTGTCCTCATCGGACAAAACGCGCTCCAAGGACTCTTGATTTAATAAACCACGCTTTTGAATGATCTTGATACAGCCCGCTATAGATTCTATATCCTTCGAGAATTGACGAATCATTTGCTCGAATTGCTGAGGTTCAAACAATTGTGCAGCGCGTAAGGCGACCAAGAGCTCTGCAATATATTTGGCGATCGAATTATTCGCTTCATTGAATTTGTTATAGCTGGTTAAAGAGAAACGATTTTGATTGGTGTTCACACCCTCTCGGTGCGCGCTTACCAATTGCCAATTTTCTTCTGTTCTCATATTTGCTTTTTCTAGAATGATATAAGCATGAAGCAATCGTAACGGTTTTTCAAAAGACAGTAGGGCATTAATATGCGCTTCAGAAGATAACGCCACTGAATGTAATTCTTGTATGCAATAATAGGCTTCTTCAGGGGCATCGTGATCAAGGATTTTAAATAAATGGTTGTTTTGATAGAGCATAGAAAATAATGACCGCATGTACTCTTGATCCTTGTGATTGTCATTAAGGGTCATGAGATCTAGTAAAGAGCAATAAGAAAAATCACTGTTTTTTCTCTGTTTGAGGACGTGAAGCACATGAATCAACACATCTTTGATGGTCTGAGAGTCCAGAGTAAGATCAAGTTGCGTGAATACCTCTACCAAACAAGGACTTTTAGGCGTGTGCGGCAATTCCAGTCCAATGATATATCCCAAATTTTTTATGTCAGAATTGGACAACTCAATCAAGTCCATGTATTTTTCTTGAAGCAGGTGCAATGAGTGACGATCTAATGGCAATCGGTGCAGCGCTTCAAACAAAAAACGCAATGAATAAGCATTATGACACCCTAGAACTTGATCGAAATATTCTTGTGCGTTTGCCTTGGAGAAGTAATGTGCCAATTTAAAAAACTTGAGTATCACGTGGAAATGAGTATGTGTGTGAAATTTTTCTTGATCACGTAGTTTTTGATGATTCTCTGCTGTATTTAAACTTGTGCCTTGGAGTAATTCAATCGAGTTATGCATTGTGTGGTATGTCCTAAATCGTGAGAGAGGGGCATTACAGGATTGGCAAATAACAGGAATCAAGTCTTACTTGACGTTACATTGGAATTATTTAAAGAAATGAACGACGCTGTCTGCCGATTGCATTGTATCATTATATCCCAGGGTGATCAAATCCTGGGTAAATGTGCTTTCGAACAATAGGAAACTTAAAAGATCGCCCGAATGGCTTTGCGCACCAAGGATATTGAGCAGTAACCGCAGTAATTTGGGCATGGCATGATAATCTGCTTGGGCAATTTTTGCGATGTCGGTACTGGGTCGCAAATGCAAGGTTTCGATGGGGCGCCATAGATTATTCCGTTTCTTCCACACTGAAAGCAGATGTGAAATGTCATTCATGCGATTCACAAGCTCCACATCCCGATCAAGATTATCCAAAAACAATCCATTCAGCATGCTACCCAGGACATGGGCGAATCCAATGTCTTTGGCTTTGAGCTTTTCGATATCATCGATGGTATGAATTTGCCGTGTGCCTAAAATCAATACTTTATCTACTTGAAAACGCAGCGCCCCGCGTAAGGGGGAAATCAACCCCATGCTGCCGTCTCCATAGTGCATATCGCTGATTTTGATAGGAGGAAAAAACAATGGCAATGCACTGGAGGCCAGGATGTGATTCAATTCAAGGGTAGATGCCTGGCTGATATGTCGAGGACAATGCCAGTCTTCAAACTGATCATCTTTGTGTTGATAAAAAGAAATGGTTTGCTGCGTTTCATAACAGTGCGTGATGATTTCAAGTGTGTCTAGATAATGGTGGTCAACAATATTGTTTTTTATTTTTTCAAAATCGACATTGCGTTTGAGGAACTCATGCAATGGTGTGGTTTCTAATAAATGCGTTGGACGCGGTCCTCGCATGAAAAAATAGCTTAAATTGCGTAAAATAGACTTACTCAAATCATAGTTTTTGGCATGAAAGATATCGTCGCAATGAATGGTTTGCCACAAGGCTTCAAGTTTTTCCACCCCTTGGGTAAAGTCGTCGGCATATTCAGATAAAATAGCTGCATTGATAGAGCCGACACTCGCCCCTGAAATCATAGTGAAGGGCAACGTTTTGGTCTTGAGGATTTGACTGATGGCTTTCAGTACCCCGGCTTGATAAGCACCCCGTGCACCGCCGCCCGCGAGGTAAAGAGCTATTTTTGCCATGGTCACGCTTATTTCAATAGGTGTATAGAAATATTAGTAGACTGTGCTTGGGATATCAAGACAAAAACACTCTGTACAGTACGATTTTTAAAACCGTCGTTGCGAGGAGCGTAGCGACGAAGCAATCTAGTGACCTTACAGATGCTAATGATTACAGCAGTTTTTCATACAGGTCATCCCAATAAGGATTTACTTTCTCAATCAAAGCCAATTTCATTTTTCTTGAACCGCCTTTAAGTTGTTTCTCACGAGCTATGGCGCTCAGCATATCCTCAGTAAGCTCATAATATACAAGATATTTGCACCCATGTTTTTGAGTAAAACTCTCCACATCTGCGTATTTATGTTCATATACTCGTTTGATCAAATCACTTGTGACACCAGTGTAAAGCGTCCCATTACGCTTATTTGCCATAATATAAATGGCGGGCTGTTTGACCGACATGTTTTTTCCTTTTTGTTGAACCTTTTCATGTAATCGTGCATTCCGTTGGACTCATGCATAGAAAACCAAGTATATCTTGAATCCTGAGTAGCCGTACTTGAAAAACCGCAGGCTATCTCTGTTAAATTGACTGTTCTGACCTTAATTAAGGCTATTAACATGGTGGTGAAACATTCCATCCGTAACTTGTTCCATGAAAAATAACCCTTTAAAATACCCATCAGCTCATTGATGTTCATGACTCCTTGTCCTTTCTTGGCGGAAAAAATATGGATTATCAATGAATCAGTGAGCTACTTCAATAAATCAGATGCACTTACGAAGGTCACTAGATTGCTTCGTCGCTACGCTCCTCGCAACGACGGTTTTAAAAATCGTACCGTACAGAGACAAAAACAAAGTAATCATTGATTTATAGATGCTTTTAAGAGATTCTAGACTTTTTTGGCAGGTACACAAAACCTCGAAGTCGAGGCGAGATGCCGAGGTCCCTGATAATAGGGCATACAACTTCTAAGAGAAAAATTTATGAAATTATTCTACTCACAGGGCGCCTGTTCTTTGGTTAGCAGAATCCTGTTGAATGAAATGGGCATTCCAGCTGATTATGAATCCGTTAATTTACAAACCAAACAAACCGAAACGGGTCAAGATTTTCTGAACATCAATCCCAAAGGTGCGGTGCCCACCCTATGTTTGGAAAATCATGATATCTTGACGGAAAATACGGTGATCATGCAATATTTGGCTGATCATTATCAGGCGACCAATTTGCTGCCCCCCGTGGGAGATTTTCAGCGCTATCGCGTGTTGGAGTGGGTGAATTATATCACCACCGAACTGCATAAAGGGTTTGCGCCGCTTTTCAATCCATTGGTACCCCAAGATTTAAAAGAACAAGTATTTACGCCCATTCTCATGCGCAAATTACAGTATGTTGATCAAGCGTTGCAAGACAAAACCTATCTGATGGGCAAGCATTTTACTTTGCCAGACGCTTATCTGTTTGTTATTTTGCGTTGGGCCATCGCTAAATTGGATATGGCTTCTTGTGTGCATTTGATGACGTACCAATCGAACTTAAAACTGCGCAAATCGATTGCAGATGCGGTGCAGCAGGAAGGTTTAAAAGCATGATGTCTTTATTTCGTTCCCAGCCTCGCCCATTTTTTATGATTTTCATGTTGGAAATTTGGGAACGATTTGGTTTTTATACGGTACAAGGTATTTTGGTGCTGTATTTTGTTCGCTCTGTGGGTTTCTCAGAACACGAGGCTTATACCCTTTTTGGCACATTTTGCGCTTTGATTTACGGAATGGTCCCGTTAGGGGGGTATTTAGGCGATAACATATTAGGAACCAAGCGAACCATTGTGCTGGGTTTGGTGGTATTGGCCTTGGGGTATGCGGTGTTAGCCTTGCAAGATCCTCAGTATTTGTATACGGCTTTGGCTTTGATTTGTGTGGGGGCGGCGTTATTTAAGTCTAACCCAGGCGTCTTGTTGGCGCAGTGCTATGAAAATAATACCCGAGAATTACATAGCGCGTTTACTCTATATTATATGGCGGTCAATATTGGCGCGATTGCCTCTTTACTGATTGGTCCCTATGTATCTAGCAAATATGGGTATGGGTATGCCTATATGATTGCTGCGATCGGTATCTTACTGGGATTGCTTAATTATGCGTTACAATACCCGGTTATCGCGAATATCAAAACAGCGGCGGATCAACGCGGTGTCACGCTAACCAAAGGCGCATTTTTGTTGCTGAGCATGGTCGTGTTTGTGGGACTAAGCGGGTATTTGCTGGAACACGCCTCTATCGCGCGGCAAATTATTTTGATGGTCACGTGCTTATTTGTGTTGTTTTACTTTTTTTGTATGTGGAAGGCGGAAAGAAAAGAACGGCTGCGATTGCTTTTGGCGTTTATTTTGATGGTGGAAGCGGTGGTGTTTTTTACCTTATATCAACAAATGCCCACATCAATTAACGTATTTAGCGTGAATCATGTGTATCCGGTGTTATTGGGTGTCCACCTTGATCCACAAAGCTTTCAGGTGCTTAATCCCTTTTGGATTATTGTTTTGAGCCCCTTTTTGGCATGGGTCTATAGTGCCTTGAATCGTCGCAATCTTTTTCTCGCTGTTCCTTACAAATTTGCCATAGGAATGGTATTTTGTAGCATCGGGTTTATGATTTTATATTCGGCACATTTTTTAGCCGACGATCAGGGCATGGTGTCTTCTTGGTGGTTGGTTGCGAGCTATTTTTTTCAGGCAATGGGTGAGTTGTTGGTGTCTGCTTTGGGTATTGCTATGGTTGCGGAGTTGGTGTCACCCAAAATCATGGGTTTTGTGATTGGCATATGGTTTCTTACTTCGTCGATTGCGGGTTTTACAGGAGCCGCTGTTGCGTCTTTAACTGCCTTGCCTAAAGGGATGCAACCAGGTCTGGCGTCATTGAGTATTTATACCCATGTGTTTTTAGACATAGGGATTGCTACCTTTTTGGCCGCATGTTTTATGGGACTATTTGCACCAAGATTGACACGTTTGATGAAAAATTAAATTTATACACAAACTTATCCACAGGCTTGTGGGGGAAGATGTGAATGTATCTGATTATTTTTGATTTAAAATCAATTGGTTACGTTTTTATTGCCAGGCTGGTGAGGATTTGATATAAAACTATTCACAATTAACAGATTGGTTGTAAACCTATCAATTTGTTTTGAATACTGGAGACAAAGAATTGATCAATGCCATGACTGAGCGCAAGCCGTTAACGGTATTTGCAGAACAAGCTTACCTTGATTATGCAATGTATGTCATTTTAGACCGTGCTTTGCCGCATGTTGCGGATGGATTTAAACCGGTACAACGACGTATTGTATATGCGATGTCCGAACTGGGATTAAAAGCCACGGCCAAACATAAAAAATCAGCGCGTACCGTGGGTGATGTGTTGGGTAAATTCCATCCTCATGGCGATTCAGCGTGTTATGAGGCCATGGTATTGATGGCTCAACCTTTCTCTTATCGCTACCCTTTGGTGGATGGTCAGGGGAACTGGGGCTCGCCAGATGATCCCAAATCATTTGCTGCTATGCGATACACAGAAGCACGGCTGTCTGCATATGCTGATTTGTTATTGGCAGAGTTGCAGCAAGGCACCGTGGATTGGGTGGATAATTTTGATGCAACCTTACTAGAACCCTCCTTATTGCCCGCACGGTTACCGAATGTTCTGTTGAATGGTGCCACTGGCATTGCGGTGGGTATGGCGTCTGATATTTTGCCGCATAATTTGCGTGAAGTGGCCAGTGCTTGTTTACATTTATTGGATCACCCTAAAGCCACTTTGGAGGATATTTTACAGTGGATCAAGGCCCCTGATTTCCCCACACAAGCAGAAATCATCACTCCGCCCTCAGCGATAGCACAAATGTATCAAACTGGGCTGGGCTCTGTGAAAATGAGAGCGGTGTATACGCAAGAACAACATAATATTGTCATCACAGCATTGCCGTACCAAGTTTCTGGTGCAAAAGTTATTGAGCAAATTGCTGCGCAAATGCAACAAAAAAAACTACCTTTGGTCGAAGATTTACGCGATGAGTCTGATCATGAGCATCCCACTCGTTTGGTGATTATTCCGCGATCATCACGTGTTGATGTCGAAGGATTGATGTCGCATTTGTTTGCCACCACGGATTTGGAGCGCTCTTACAGGGTTAATTTTAATCTCATTGGGTTAGATGGCAAACCTTGTGTCAAACCTTTGCTGACCATTTTAAATGAATGGTTGCGCTTTCGTTTAGAAACCGTAAGAAGACGATCACAATTTCAGTTAGATAAAATTTTAGATCGCTTGCATATTGTGGATGGGTTGTTGATCGCGTATCTGAATTTAGATGAAGTGATTGCCATCATTCGTGGGTCAGACGAACCGCGACCACTGTTGATGCAGAAGTTTGGTTTAAGTGAACGCCAAGCTGATGCTATTTTGGATATGAAATTGCGTCATTTGGCCAAACTTGAAGAAATGCACTTGCGCGCGGATCATGATGAGTTGATTGTTGAACGCGATGAATTGCAGGCTATTTTGGGTGAAGACAAACGCCTTCGGGCTTTGGTCAAAAAGGAAATCACCGAAGATCGCGAGCGCTACGGTGACCCGCGTTCATCTCCTTTGATCGAACGCCAAGATGCTTGTGCGCTCAAAGAGGAAGATATTTTACCGAATGAGCCAATCACGGTGATCTTGTCTCATCAAGGATGGATTCGTGCTGCCAAAGGATTTGATGTTGATGGAAAAGCCTTGGTGTATAAAGCAGGAGATGAATTTTTGGTGCAAGCCAATGCACGTTCAAATCAGCAAGTGATTTTTTGGGATACACAGGGTAAAGTCTATTCGTTATTGGGTCATGCGTTACCGTCTGCACGCGGTCAAGGAGAGCCCTTGACTGGAAAATTAAATCCTGCTGAAGGCGCTTCTTTTGCGGCCTTGATCAGCGGCGATCCTCAAGATTGGATCGTTTTGGTTTCTGATGCGGGATATGGGTTTCGCGTGCAATTACAAACCTTATATGTGAAAAACCGCAACGGCAAAGCTTGCTTGAAACTACCTGAGGGCAGCCGGATTTTACCACCCAGACCGATCGCTGCGGATGCCTCAGACGAAGTGGCTTGCGTTACTAACACAGGTAGGTTATTGATATTCCCAATTGCGGAACTACCTGAATTAGCACGAGGCAAAGGCAATAAATTGATTCAAATACCCAGTGCAAAGATAAAAAGCAGAGAGGAATATCTTTTGGATGTGCAAATCATGGGTTTTGGCCAACAAAGCTTGACCATATACGCTGGTAAACGCAGTTTTACCTTGAAGCGTAATGATTTGGTTCATTATCAAGCCAAACGTGGTACGCGAGGACATCGATTACCCAGAGGATTGCAAGCAGTGACCTCAATGCGTATTGAGCCGTGATGGAATAGATTTATTCAGCCAGCTACTTTGAGGTATACTCGGCGCTGCCTGAATCATTATAAAAAGTTAAATGGTGAATCACACATGGTATTATCCGACGGTCCTATGAAACTGCCAGATTATCGTATTTTTTCGCATAGTATGGCTATGTTAAATCTGCCCATCTCTTGTTCTGAGCTGCATGGTGTTCTCTGTGGTTATTTGGCGGCAGGAGGCCACCGACAGGGTGAGTCTTATTTGCGGGCTTTACTGGCAAATCGAGAGGTGGGTGAAGCACGCCAAGCAGCGATGGCCTTGTTTGATGTATTTACCATCAGTCACCATCAGTTGTCTGCGCTTGGTTTTGAGTTTGAAATGATGCTACCGGACGATGATGAGCCCTTGCCAATTCGTGCTCAGGCTTTTAGCGAATGGTGCGAGGGGTTTACTCAAGGTATGACTGTTGTGGGTTTAGACTTTGATGCTTTGAAGACGGATGAAGCGCAAGATGCCATTCAGCATCTCACGGAATTTGCGCAACTGGATTACGAAGCTTTACGTGTGAATGAAGAAGACGAACGTGCTTTGATGGAAGTGATTGAATACACACGCATGGCAGTGTTGAGTATTCACGCTGATATCCAATCCGCGGCAGAAGACGGTGACAACAAGCCACATTAGCGAGGCAAATCAATGATAACTTCTAATGACTATCGATTGCGACGTCTTGCGCTCGCCGAACGGTTACCCTCTAACAGTGTGGCTGTTATTCCTGCTGCCAAAGAAGTCCTGCGCAACGGAGATGCGCATTATCGTTTTCGCCAACAAAGCGATTTTTATTATTTAACAGGATTTCAAGAACCTGATGCTGTGTTGGTCTTGGTTGCAGCACCCAACAGCCAAAGTATTTTATTCACTCGCTCACGCAATCCCGGTGAAGAGCAGTGGACTGGAAAGCGCCTTGGGCCTGAACAAGCATGCGCACAATTGGCTGTGGATAAGGCCTATGCATTGGACGAATTGGAAACACAGCTAGCTTCGCTGTGTAGAGGCAAACAAGCGATTGTGTACGCAATTGGACAAGAGCATCACTGGGATCACCGCATGCTCCATGCTTTTGTACAAGCCAAACAACACATACGTTCTGGTGTATTGGCGCCCGAGGCCTTGATTGATCTCATGCCTATTTTGGGCGATATGCGGCTGATCAAAACTGCAAAAGAAATTCAATCTATGCGAGAGGCTGCACGTATTACGGTGGCCGCGCATCAACGTGCGATGCATGCGTGTCGTCATGTGCACTATGAATATGAATTAGAGGCGGAACTGATGTATGAGATGGTGCGTCAAGGCTGCCGATCCACTGCTTACGATTCTATTGTGGCTTGTGGTGAGAATGCGTGCATCTTACACTATACGGCGAACAATGCGCCCCTGATGGATGGCGCATTGGTGTTGATCGATGCTGGCGCAGAGTTTGAATGTTATGCCGCGGATGTGACACGCACCTTTCCCGTGAATGGCCAATTTAGCCCTGAGCAACGCTTGATTTATGAATTGGTATTAGAGGCACAAAAGGCAGGTATTGCTATGGTTCGCCCGGGTGTTCCCTGGGATGTCATTCAAAAAACCATCATTGAGATCATCACCCAAGGATTGCTCGATTTACATATCCTCACAGGCGATGTGAACGATCTTATTGCCACGCAAGCGTATAAACCGTTTTATATGCATAACTCTGGTCATTGGCTGGGATTGGATGTGCATGATTGTGGCCGTTATCGCGTGGAGGGCACCTGGCGTTCTTTGGAGCCTGGCATGGTGTTGACTGTAGAGCCCGGTATTTATATACCATCTGGTATGCAGGGGATTGATCCCCGTTGGTGGGGAATTGGTGTACGGATTGAAGATGATATTTTGGTCACGCCAGCTGGTTATGAAAACTTAACGGCCGGATTGATGGTTGAAGTGTCCGAGATTGAGGCGTTCATGCGTGGCTGATCATCATATTGATATTTTGATTGTCGGAGGGGGCTTGATTGGCGCAACGCTGATGCGTGCACTTCAACCCACCGGTTTGCGCTGTATGTTGGTTGACAACCATCCCTTGCCACAGCGATTTGATGCGGACTTTGATGCCCGCAGTGTGGCATTATCAGCAGCTTCTGTGCGTATTCTCCAGCGTTTGGATATTTGGCCGTTGATCCAAGCAAATGCGTCTGCGATTGATACCATTCATGTATCAGAGCAAGGTCGTTTTGGCACTGCGTGTTTTGAGTCTCCCGATCATGAACCTTTGGGGCATGTGATTGATATTCAAAGTCTGATGCATGCCTTATATCGTTCATTGGATCCGCAAGCTTTATGGGTCCCTGCTTCAGTGATTGCGTTTGATGCCCAGAAACGCGTTGCGACCCTGCAAAAAGGCGACCGGCAGTACACGGTACAAGCACAGCTTTTTGTGGCAGCCGATGGTTCCAATTCAATCATGCGTTCACTGTGCGATCTGTCCGCACAGGTCAAAGACTACGGTCAACATGCTTTGGTCGCGAATATTGGGTTAGCACGTCCACATCAACATGTCGCCTATGAGCGGTTTACAACCTCAGGTCCTCTGGCCTTGCTACCGCTGGGATTGAAACGGATGTCATTGGTGTGGTCATTGCCTCCTGACGAAGCCAATCGGTTGTTGTGCATGAGTGACGCTGTTTTTTTACAGCTTTTGACCAAAGCGTTTGGATACCGGCTGGGTCGTTTATTGCATGTAGGACGCAGAGTCATTTATCCATTGAAACAAATATTGATGCCTGAACAAACACATGGTTCGGTGGTGTTTATTGGAAATGCGGCGCATACATTGCATCCTGTTGCAGGCCAAGGATTTAATTTGGGCTTGCGCGATGTGGCGATGCTGGCCCAAACGATCCAACAAAAAGGGTTGAAAGAGGATGATGTATTAGAGCACTATCGCAAAGCACGACACGAAGATCAAATGACCATTACCCAATTTACGGATTTTTTGATCAAAGTCTATACCCATCCAGGTCGCGGCATGGCTTGGGTGCGTCAATTGGGGTTAATGGCTTTAGACAATCACTCTGCTATGAAACAAATACTGTCTCGTTATGCGTCAGGTTTTGGTGGATACGTGCCTGATTTGGTTTGCGGTATTCCCCTGACGGAGCCTGTATGAGTGAGTGCACAGATTATATTGTCATGGGGGCTGGCGTTGTGGGCTTATGCGCCGCAATTGCTTTACGCCAAAAGGGCTATTCGGTTGTGGTTTTAGAATCGGGATCTCTAGCCTATCCGACCAGTGATCCGGAATCCAGGGTCTATGCATTAAACCAAGCGTCACAAGCCTTATTACAACACATCGATGTTTGGGATAAGTTGAGTCATACGGCGATGGGTGTGTACGAACGGATGCAAGTCTGGGATTCATTTGGTCGGGCCAAAATAGCATTTGATGCACGTATGTTAGCGTGTGATCGTTTGGGGGTGATCATCGAAGAAGCCCCATTGAAGTATGCATTGATTCAACAGGCGCGAGCTTTAAAGATCACTTGCGTGGAGCATTGGAAAACTGATGCGGTTGAAGAGCTGGCTGAAACAATGATCGTGCGATCGCTTGACCAAAGTTGGTCTGCTGCCTATGTGATCATCGCAGAAGGTGCTCGCTCTACCACGCGTGACCTATTAAAAGTGCCCATGACCACTTGGTCTTATCAACAGCATGCGCTGGTGGCCAAAGTCGCTGTAGAAAAGTCGCATGCGCAAACAGCGTACCAAGTTTTTTGTGCCAAAGGGCCATTGGCTTTTTTACCCCTATCAGATCCTCATCAGTGCTCGATTGTATGGTCAAGTGCTAGCGATCATATTGATCATCTGATGACTTTATCCGAGCATGATTTTAGCCATGAATTGAATATGGCGTTCGAACATACCCTGGGAGCAACGACCTTATTATCTGCGCGTAAATGTTTTCCCTTACAGATGCAGCATGCTGGGCAATATGCCGGATCCCGTTGGGTGTTGATGGGTGATGCGGCGCATACCATTCATCCACTTGCCGGTTTGGGGTTGAATCTGGGATTGGCAGATATCAGTTTATTTTTAAAATCTATTGACCACCTGCCACGACCCAATACCCGCGCATTAAGAGCATACCAACGCCATCGTAAACACGAGGTATGGCAAGTGATCTTATTTTTACAAAGCATACATGTGTTGTTTACAAACACTCATTTGCCGATTCAGATCATGCGCGGCTTGGCGCTACGATTATGCAATCATTTGCCAATTTTAAAGCGAGTATGTATGGAACATGCTTCGGGGCAAAGTAGTTGGCACGTTATGTGATGTCATGCTGAAAAATTTGTAAGCGGTTGCAGCTTGCTTGCCGAGAAAGCTGTATTCAGTAGCTCATTTGAGACAGATCAAGAACACACCCTACATAAAGACGATTTGTTCTTGTATTTATCGTAGCCCGCAAGTATAGTCATTTGATTTTTAAATGATCTGTTTTAAACACATAATCAATGGCA
>CAZVEH010000029.1:0-30995 GCA_964625775.1 uncultured Legionella sp.
CGCGATGGGCGCTGAATACTTTGCCCGCATCAGGGGTTTTATCAGCACGCTGCGCTCGGGATGACGTGGGGAGTTACGAAAGAGTGCCATTAATTGCCCAAAACATGGTACAGACAACCAGAGGTTTGCGTAAGTTTTTTACTTGCTCTGCTTTACAAGTTCTCAATCAACCCACAGTGTACAAATATTTGACTAAATGATTAGAATGAATTAATATGGTCAAATATTTTTAAACATGGGTGATGTATTATGATAAATGTGACGGATTCTCATCGACCAACAACAGGTGTTTTGCCTAGCAGCCAGTCTGAAGCTGATACGCTTAAGATTTCTTTTTTGGCAAAACTAGATGATTTGTTGTTATCCCCATCTGACGATGTTGGATTCGGCTATTTTCGTATTAATTTGACTGAGAAGGCAGGGAGTCTCAGTCAAATTATATCTCACTATGCAAAAAAAGGCATCGAATTTGATCAAGTATTCCATGATTATGACCTTGGTAATGACAATGCAGGTACTATTCTAGTGACAGAAATCAGTCGGATATTACAGATCTCGTGTAATCTGCCTGATAAAACGTTGATACCTAAGTTATTTTTGAGGGTTACTGAGCAGTTGGATCGTGAACAAAAGTCGGAAACCCTGATCACCATGATGCACGATCTCATTGCTCTTGAGAAACGATATCTTGAAACACCGCGAGTACAGGTTGAAGCGCAACCTACTGTATCAGAAGATTTGCATGAAGAAGAGCAATATATTTATATGAGCTCCAATCTACCGGCGATTCAATCTTATTTATTAGTGTCATTGGGCCTCGTACACACGACCTTAGGCATCGCATGTGGTTTCGAACCCGGTTATCTGGCTTGTGTGTTAGGGTGTCATATCCCTTTATTGGCTGCAATTGTTGCTGCGAGTGCAGGTATGGCGATGATTGGCTATGGTCTTTACCTGAGTGTTTTTTTGCACCCTGAAGTGCAAGCGGCTGATGATAGTCTTTTACAAGAGTTGGATGCGGAAGATTCTTCCCCATTCGATCAGTTATTTGGTTGTTATGGAGCACAATAATGTTTCAAAAACTAGACATGCAAAAAATAGCAGCATTGGATAGATTAGAATTATTTTTCATGGGAAACCGGATATCCCCCTATGAGCGTATGTTTTCTTCAAAACCATCCAACAATTTGGCATATGAGTTGTGGGTGCAGGATTTAAAAAAAACCAACGACATGAAGGTTGATACGCTTTTTGAGCAGGTATCTCCCGATAGAGTGACCTTGCTCAATGATATCTATACAACGTTAAACCTAGACATTGAGACGCAAGATAAACCGACATTTGAGGCTATATTTAGAGCTGCATTGTTGATGTATGACTGTGATAATTTGAACAAAGATGAGCTGGAAAAATTTCGGAGCTTGATTCAAATGCAAAGGGATGTGTTGTTATCTGTGAAAAGAGATAGTGAGGAACCAGAGACCTATGCATTTGCCTATGATCTGACCCAAGCTTATCGACCAAAACGTAAAATCGCAGATGAATCCACACAGTTGATCATGCCATTTTCTCGCAGCCTATTGGCTATAGTTGCAACCCTAGATATTGGATTCATTGCTGCAGTGGTACAGTACAAAATGTCTATGGTGCTGTTGATTGCTGCAACTACTATGGCCGTGGCTACTGCTCTGATGTTGCTGTTTATGTTGTATCTTAATATACAACCTTGCTTCAAACCTGATGTTGAACATTCTCTTGTACAAGAGCTAGGGGAAGCGCGTGCTTCATTGAATCCATCACTATGATTCAATGAAGCATTGCGGCTAGAGTCAGTTAAGCTTGTTTTTGCAATTGGATCAATTGTGCGATGCCAGTTTCTGCCAATGCCAGCATGTCATTGAGTTGACTGCGATTGAAACTGGCTTCTTCTGCGGTCCCTTGAACTTCAATGAATTCCCCTTGCTCATCCATGACCACGTTCATATCTGTTTCTGCCAACACATCTTCAGCATAATCTAAATCTAAAACCGCTTGACCACGGTAGATGCCAACCGACACGGCAGCTGCATATTGAAATGAGATTTTTTTGCGTACTTTTTCGTGAGTGACCAGCCAATCCACTGCATCTTTGAGCGCAATGCAAGCGCCGGTAATAGCTGCAGTTCGAGTGCCGCCATCGGCTTGAATCACATCACAATCTAAGGTTATCGTCATTTCGCCCAAAGATTTTAATTCAACACAGCGACGCAAAGAACGTCCAATCAAACGTTGAATTTCCAAGGTTCTACCCCCTTGTTTGCCTTTGCTGGCTTCGCGCTCATTGCGGCTGTGCGTTGCTCTTGGCAGCATGCCATATTCAGCTGTGATCCAGCCTTGGCCTTTGCCTTTTAAAAAGCGGGGCACACCGTCTATCACAGATGCGGTACACAGTACTTTGGTTTGACCATATTCGATTAAAACCGAGCCTTCGGCATGTTGGGTGTAATTGCGGGTGATGGTAATGGGACGTAATTGATTCAATTCGCGGTGACTGGGTCGCATGGGTCTTTTCCTTGAAAAATTGCGATTGTAACACATGATTACACTGTTCATGAAAGAATTGTTATTGCGATCTCGTGGTTTTTCTCAAGTCCTGGTATCATGCCTGGTTTATAAAATAAAGTATAACCTGTCCTTACGCAAAACGTCGATTTCTTCAGTTACGTTGGTTTTACTTGGGTGATTTAGTCCGTCGCCCCATGAAACACAAAACTGGCCTCGAATAGAGGTTTTGCGTAAGTCCTTTGGTATGTTTGGAGAATCCATGACGGCTGAAAACGCCACGCTAGTAAACCCTGTGGGTTGTTTGTTTATTGTGGCAGCACCTTCTGGTGGTGGAAAAACGAGTTTGGTACGTGATTTGATTGAGCATACCGAGCACATTGCGGTATCCATATCTCATACCACTCGCCATAAGCGGCCTGGCGAAACACACGGTGTCGATTATTTTTTCATTGAGCCCGATACCTTTCAAGATATGGTTGAGAAAAATGAGTTTGTTGAGCATGCGCAAGTGTTTGATTACGAGTATGGTACGTCATTTGTTCAAATCACTGATCGTTTGCAGCAAGGTATAGATATGGTCTTAGATATCGACTGGCAGGGCGCTCAACAAATCAAACAACGATTTCCTGATGCTGTGAGTATTTTTATCATTCCGCCTTCTTTGACCATTTTACAAGAGCGCTTGGTTCAACGGCAACAGGATGATGATCGGGTGATCGCGCATCGTATGCAGCGAGCCCAAGATGAAATGAGTCATTATGCTGAGTTTGACTATTTGATCGTGAATGATGATTTTTCTAAAGCAGCGGAGGAATTAAGCACAATTGTGTTGGCTGAGCGCTTACGTACGTCACGGCAAAATGTACAACAACGAAAATTACTATCATTCCTCTTGACATCAAAGTAAAATAGAAGATCGTCAGCGGATTATGTTTGGAGAAAAAAATGGCACGTGTCACAGTAGAAGATTGTTTGGAAAATGTAGAAAATCGCTTTGAATTGGTCATGATCGCTTCCAAGCGTGCGCGCCAAATCGCAGTTCGTGGTGCACAACCCATGGTAGAATGGGAAAACGATAAACCCACAGTAGTGGCTTTGCGCGAGATTGCCGAAGGGTTCATCAATGTTTCTATTCTGACAGAAGATTAAATGGAGTGGACTATTTCGCTGAGCTAAAAGAAGCCCTAGAGGATTATTTAGAGGCGGCTCAAGTCGAAGTTTGCCATCAGGCTTATTTGGTTGCCAAAAAAGCTCATGAAGGACAGATGAGACGGTCGGGCGAGCCTTATATTTCTCATCCTGTGGCTGCGGCGATGATCCTTGCCGGTATGCGTTTGGATCATCAAACCATCATGGCGACTTTATTGCACGATGTGGTTGAAGATACTTTGATAAGCCAAGAAGAGCTTTGCACTCTTTTTGGTGAAGAAGTTGCAGCATTGGTAGATGGCGTCACCAAACTCACCAAGATAAAATTTGAATCTCGCGCAGAAGCGCAGGCTGAAAATTTTCGTAAAATGGTGTTGGCCATGGTGAAAGACATTCGTGTCATCATCGTAAAACTGGCTGATCGCTTGCATAATATGAGCACACTTGGTGTCATGCCCACGGCTAAGCGACGCCGAATAGCCATTGAAACACTAGAAATTTATGCCCCCATTGCCAATCGTTTAGGGATGCACGCTGTCTACACCGGCCTAGAAGACTTAGGGTTCAAAGCTCTATACCCGATGCGTTATCAGGCTTTAAAATCAGCTATCGACAAATCTCGTGGCAATCGTAAAGAGTTGACCCAAAAAATTGAACATGATTTGGAAGAGGCTCTTGAAGATTTGGACATTCCCTATGAACATGTTTTCGGTCGTCAAAAGCATTTGTATAGTGTATATCGCAAGATGCGTCAAAAAAAGGCATCTTTTTCTGAAATTTCTGATGTGTTTGCCTTTCGCGTGATCACCGAAGACATCGATTCTTGTTATCGAGTTTTAGGCGCATTGCATCAAACCTATAAACCCGTGCCTTTGAGGTTTAAAGATTATATTGGCATTCCCAAAGTCAATGGGTATCAATCGTTACATACTACGTTGTTTGGCCCTTTTGGCGTCCCATTGGAAGTACAAATTCGCACGCGTGAGATGGATCGAGTGGCAGAGAATGGTGTGGCTGCACATTGGATTTATAAATCTTCTGGATTGGAAGTGAATGAAGCCCAATTACGTGCACGTGAATGGGTGCAACGGCTTTTGGAAATGCAGCGTAGTACTCGGAATTCTTTAGAATTTATTGAGAATGTGAAAATCGATTTGTTTCCAGACGAAGTATACGTGTTTACACCCAAGGGTCATATTATGGAGTTGCCCAAGGGTGCCACTGCAGTGGATTTTGCCTATGCCGTGCATTCCGACGTTGGAAACCATTGTGTGTCGGCCAAAGTAAACCGACGTTTGGTGCCACTCAGTATGCCTCTTACCAATGGTCAAACGGTAGAGGTGAATACTTCTGGCGCTGCCCATCCGAATCCTGCTTGGTTGAATTTTGTAGTGACCGGCAAAGCCCGCTCTAATATCCGTAATTTTTTGAAAAACCAGCATCACGCGGAGTCAATTGCTTTGGGCCAGAGATTATTGGACCAAGCACTGGCCGAGTTGGCCAGTCAGTCGGATAAAATTCCTCCAGAAACCATGGAAGCCTTGTTGCATGATTTAGATTATAAAAATGTGGATGACTTGTTCTATGCTCTGGGCATGGGGAATCAACTACCGATGGTGATCGCTAAGCGATTGGTGGTGACTCAAGAGTTTAGTGCGCTAGAGATGGAGCATCTATCCAAGCCCTTGGTCATTCGGGGAACGGAAGGGATGGTGGTTGATTTTGCCAAATGTTGTCAACCCATCCCTGGAGATGGGATTGTGGGTCGATTTCAACAAGGCCGTGGTATTTTAGTGCATGCCAGTGATTGTGCCGTGATTAAAAAAGCGCGGGGTAATCCGGAGCAATTTGTGTCGATGCGTTGGGACGATCAAGTCACAGGTGAGTTTTGGGTGGATATTACAGTGGATGTGGCTAATCAACGCGGCGTTTTGGCCAAATTGGCCACGTTGATATCGGAAGCAGATTCTAATATTGGAAATATCACGGTTGATCCTCGCGATGGCCGTCATAATGCTGTAACCTTTGCAATCAGTGTGTCCAATCGAACTCATCTGGCCAGAGTCATGCGTCGTTTACGTTCAAATCCATTGGTCTTACGTTTATCTAGAAAAAAACAGGGGGAATAATGCGCGCCATTTCAAGTTCAACAGCACCTGCCGTCATTGGCAGTTACAGTCAAGCCATTTGTGTCGGTGATACGGTTTATATTTCTGGTCAAATCCCCCTGGATCCAGGCAGCCAAGTGTTGTGTAGCGAAGACATTCTTCCACAAATCAAACAAGTGATTAAAAATCTTGAGGCAATTTGTGTGGCAGCCGGTGGCTCATTGGCTGAAGTGGTGAAAGTAACCGTTTATTTGATGGACTTGACCCATAGTTCACTGGTCAATGAGACTATGGCTGCACAATTTTCTGTGCCTTACCCTGCTCGAGCGATGGTTCAAGTCGCTGGATTGCCGCGTGGTGCTCAAGTTGAGATGGATGCGGTGATGGTACTACGATGAGTTTGGTCTCTTTTCATGGTGTTACCTTAGTCTTAGCCAATACGGTTATTTTGAAGCAGGTCGATTGGCAAATACATGCCAAAAATCGCATTGGATTAGTGGGGCGCAATGGCGCAGGAAAATCTACTTTATTAAAACTATTGCAGGGCGTTTTGGTGCAAGACAGTGGTCAAGTGCAAAAACAACAAGGCCTGCGTGTTGCAGGCTTGGCGCAAGATGTGCCTTTGGACGAAACTACTTCTGTGTTTGCAGTGCTGGTTCAAGGTTTGGGGCCAGTGGGCCAGGTTTTATTACAGTTACGCCAACAAACGCTAGCAGAGGATTACGATGGGATGGCTCAAAGTCATCAACGGTTGGATGATCTGCATGCTTGGGACACCTTGCCCCGAGTTGAAACTATTGCATCGCATTTGTCTTTACCCTTAGATGCTGTGATGAGTAGTTTGTCGGGTGGTCTGAAACGTCGTGTCTTGCTCGCAGCCGCGATTGTGACGCAACCTGATTTGTTGTTGTTGGATGAACCCACCAACCACCTCGATTTGCCAGCCATTGAATGGTTAGAATCTTTTTTGGCGTCTTATCCTGGTGCGGTTATCTTAGTCACCCATGATCGTGTGTTTTTGAGTAAAGTAGCGACTTGTATCGTTGATTTGGATCGTGGTCACTTGCATCCTTATGCCTGTTCTTATGAGCTTTTTTTAGAAAGACGCGAAGCCTTTCGCTTGGCGGAGCAAAAACATGATGCATTATTTGATAAACGCTTAGCCGATGAAGAGGTTTGGATCAGAACGGGCGTTAAGGCGCGACGTACGCGCAACGAAGGTCGAGTTCGAGCTTTGAAAGAAATGCGCGATATGTATCAACAAAGACGTCAACAACAAGGCCAAGTAAAAACATTGCAATTGGATGTAAAGCGCTCTGGTTCCTTGGTGATTGAAGCACAACATGTGAGTTATCATTATCAAGAGCAGTCAATCATACAAGATTTTTCATTGGTTCTGCATCGAGGTGAGAAATTGGGGATCATTGGTCCCAACGGATGCGGTAAAACCACCTTGGTGAGATTACTGTTAGGGGAGCTGACGCCAGATTCTGGACAGGTGCGATTAGGGACTTCGTTAGAGATTGCCTATTTTGATCAATTGCGCCGACAACTTGACCCGCAAAAAACCGTGATGGCAAATGTTGCTGATGGTGCTGATCATGTGATGATTCAAGGAAAATCCAAGCATGTGGCCTCCTATTTACAAGATTTTTTATTTTCCCCAGAATGCTTTAACCAACCCGTTTCTTCTCTTTCAGGCGGAGAGTGTAACCGTCTTTTGTTAGCAAAATTACTGGCCAAACCAGCAAATCTATTGGTACTAGATGAGCCTACCAATGATCTGGATATTGAAACTTTAGAGCTACTAGAGACGCTTTTGGTGGAATACTCTGGAACCGTGTTGTTGATCAGTCATGATCGTGCCTTTATCAACCAAGTCGTTACCAGTGTGCTGGTTTATGAGGAGGATCATCGTTTTCACGAATATGTTGGTGGATACGATACGTATCAGCAATACAAGCTGACCCAACATTCACCTGCGCCAATGCCCGTAAAACCTAAAAATGATCTGCCCTTGGAGAAAAGGCCAGAACGCGTCAAATTAAGCTATCAAGACCAGCGCGAATTGGCTCGACTTCCTGGGGCAATTGAAGCCTTAGAGCAGAAAATTCAAGGCTTACATCGAGAATATTCTTCTGCTGAATTTTATCAACGTTCTTCAACAGACATCAGCGATTTCCAACAAAATCTAGCCAAGGAACAAGCAGAACTTGATAAACTCTACGCGAGATGGGAATCTTTAGAGGGTAAGTCCTGTGATTGATTGAGGAGCTGGAAATCATGATGGCAACCATCGCTTTTGTGGCTATTTTCTCTGCGATACTTGTTTTTTTTGTAGATGAATTATTAGCCTATGTGAAAAAACTAACGGCTAGACCGTATGCATTGTTGCTCTTTTCGTTGTTATTGGCTTCGGCTTTGGTGGAAATGTTTGAGACTGGGTGCTTGTGGGCGCTGGTCACTGTTTGGATTGGTTTTTTATTGTTGATACAATGGGTCGCACAACATCTTTTCTTCCATACAGGCGCGGAGTTACTAGCAAAATTGTTTGTGGTGGTGGGGGGGGCTTTGTGCCCGATTGCCCTGGCTTCTGCGATAGATCTGTGGCATAAAAAACGCTCGCTTATTGTCTCAAAGAGCCTGAAAAAACCTGGTTATGTCTCCGGATTGCTTGTTTGGGTGGTTCTGGTGTTGTTATTGGCACTAGGTCCACCTGGATCTGATTTTTCGGGATAAATGTTTTTGTGCTGCGCAGACAGATAACGAGCTTCTAATTCGACATCAATATATCTATCTGTGGTTGCACTGGAACTATGACCGGCATCATCACGCACATGCTCGCGAGGACGTATTTTGACATCTTCGGAGATACCGGTATGACGCAACCAATGAACGGTTGCTGCAGACAAATGATCGGCTTCTTCAATTTGTCCCCCCGCACGCAACTCTGCACCTGCCAAATCAAAACAAGTTTGAATCAAGCGTCGAATGGGCGCTGGGTCACTCATAGGGCCTGAACCACGAACTTTGGGAATCAATGGTGAGTTGTCTGCGGCAGTGGGCAAAGGGGTTAGGCCTAAGCTCTTGCGCCAACGCATCAAGCAAGCCAGCATAGCGTCTGAAACAGCAATCTGGCGCTCTTTATTGCCTTTGCTGACGGTTGTAAACCACCAATAGCCGTTAGAGTCTTTGGTAAAATCATTCATGGTGGGTATCCAGCGTTGGCTGGCAGTTAACTCTGAGATTCGTAAGTACATGCCGTATAAAATATTTAAAATAAATCGGGTTCGTTCGTGTAATACAGGATTTTTCAGGGCCAAAGACTCAGAAGCAGCTAAAACCGCGTGCCATTGATTCAAGCTGAGACGGCGGATGGGCGCCGTGTGTTGCCGTTTGCGGATAAATTTGCTTTTTTGTCGAATCAGGGCCACAGGGTTGGCAATGAGGTACTCTTCTGCAATTAAAAAATTAAATAATGTGCTTAGGATAGCGAATATCTCTTGGATGGCGCCTTGCGATAAACCAAATTGTTCAATAGTTGGCATGGCGCCGGTTTGTCGAGCAGATTTGTTGATCGTGACCACAAAAGGTCGCCATTCTGGATTAGGGACGCGACGTCCGAAATCTTCGATGAAACGAGGACATTTTTTTAGACTGATCCAAGTGCGGGGTGGGTTTTGACAGAATCTGATGAATTGTTCTATATCGGCTCGTTTTAGTTCAGGCAGAGTTTTTTTCTGAATCAACCACGACCATTGCAATAACCGTTCTGCTTCTCTGCGATAGCTATTGAAGGTGCCTAGGCTACCAGTATAGCTTTTTAAAAACTGCAAAACGTAATGAAAATCAGGCTGAAAGCCGGCATCAGGAAGAACAACATGCTCAGCATTTTTGTGAATGTGATTTAGATTATCAAACAATGCTAGCAATTTTATGGCCATGTTGATGCTCTAAAAAGTTTGGGATATAAGTAGATTGTATCTCTTTTTATGAAGTTTGGACAAACGCCGTAAGGTTAGAATGAGAAAATATATGCACTTATAAAAAATATGCTGTTATTTTTTATTGACCTCCAAATCGTCTCAAGGTATTATTTGCGCTCTGTCATTGAGACGGGTAGAAATAGACGGGGTGTAGCGCAGCCTGGTAGCGCGCCTGCTTTGGGAGCAGGATGTCGGGAGTTCGAATCTCTCCACCCCGACCAACATTGCGCCCGTAGCTCATTTGGATAGAGCATCGGCCTTCTAAGCCGAGGGTAGCAGGTTCGAGTCCTGCCGGGCGTACCAGTCGCCGTGCAGTGTTTTAACCGAATCCTTGATATGGTGGGCGTAGCTCAGTTGGTAGAGCCCCGGGTTGTGATCCCGGTTGTCGTGGGTTCGAGTCCCATCGTTCACCCCACATCAAACCTTCAGATGGAATAGCTTGATACTCAGGACGTAACAGTCTGAGATGATCGAGGTTTTTCATAAGTCCTGGCTGTTTCATGTGGTGGTCTTTGACAATATCATGTGAGTATTTGATAATTTCATCCTGTTTGCGAAAGTGGCGGAATTGGTAGACGCACTGGATTTAGGTTCCAGCGGGGCAACCCGTGAGAGTTCGAGTCTCTCCTTTCGCACCACATTATTAGGGTTATCAGCATTTACGAAAAAGCAACGACATGTTCGAGGTTTTTCGTAAATGCTGATTGATAATTCAAGAAGCACTCAAAGCTGACGCTCTTCGAGGGTCAAGAGTTGTAGTGAATAGATGCGTGTTAATAACTATTTGTTTATAAAGAGGTGATTAAATGGCTGTTTCAGTTGAATCTTTGAGTGGTTTGAAACGTAAAATGACAATTTCGGTTCCTGCTGAAGAGTTTACGAAAGAATATGACTCTAGAATCAAAAAACTAGCTAGCAAGGTAAAAATAGATGGCTTCCGCCCTGGAAAAGTTCCTATGAATGAGGTGAAAAAACGCTATTCCTTTTCTGTGACTCGTGAAGTTGCCCAGGAATTGATTCAATCTAGCTTGTATCAAGCCTTGACTGAGCATAACCTAACTCCTGTTGCCTCTCCTGATATTGAGCCCGAGCAGATAGTTCCTGGACAACCTTTTTCTTATCATGCAACATTCGAAGTTTTTCCTTCTTTTGAAATTCACGAATTAGATGGGGAAAAAGTCGATTTGGTCTCATCAGAAGTACAAGACAGCGATGTCGATAAAATGATCGACAGTTTACGTGAAAAAAACAAAGAATGGCATGATGTCACACGCGCTGCCAAAGCAGGCGATAAAGTCGTGATCGATTTTGAAGGCTTTGTAAATGATGTTCCTTTTGAAGGCGGCAAAGCAGAAAACTTTGAAATTGTGTTGGGATCAGGATCGATGATTCCAGGGTTTGAAGACGGTTTGTTTGGTTTAAAAGAAAACGCCAACAAAGACCTTGAGGTAACCTTCCCACAAGATTACGGTCATGCAGATTTGGCAGGCAAAGCAGCACGATTCCATGTGACCGTGAAAAAAGTCATGAAGGGCGAGTTACCAGAAGTAAACGACACGTTTGCGCAATTGTTCAATATCAAAGACGGTGGTGTTGATGCCTTAAGAGCTGATATCAAAGACAACATGACGCGCGAATTGACGCGCCGAGTGAGTTCCGTGAATCGTGAAGCGATCTTTGATAAATTGCTAGAGAAAAATTCATTTGATATTCCAGAAGCATTGATTGAACAAGAGATTCAACATTTGAAACATGAAATGTATCATCAAATATTCGGCAATGAACATTCTGATGATGAACAAATTCCTGATTTTCCTCGATCGATGTTTGAAGCTAAGGCTATCCGTCGCGTGCATTTGGGGTTATTATTTTCTGAGTACGTAAAAAAACATCATATTGAGGTTGATGGTTCTCGAGTTGATGCTATGATCGAAATGTTTGCGAGTGCCTATGAGCGTCCTGAAGAAGTTAGGGCTTGGTACAAAGGAAACAAAGAAAGATTAGCTGAAATTGAAGCCTTGGTGATGGAAGAGCTGGTTGCCGATCAGATTATTGCAACGGCAACTGTGGCACCAAAATCTTCATCTTATGACGAAATTATGAATCCTCAGGATAAAGCTGAGAACAAAGGAGAGTAGTAATGACATGGACGACAGAAGGGGGCCTTAAGGCAGTAAGTGGTCTGGTCCCAATGGTTATAGAACAAACATCTCGAGGTGAGCGTTCTTATGATATTTATTCACGCTTATTGAAAGAACGTATCATCTTCTTGCTGGGCGAAGTTGAAGATCATATGGCCAATTTAGTTGTTGCCCAATTGTTATTTTTGGAGTCAGAAAATCCTGACAAAGATATCTCTATTTATATCAATTCACCTGGTGGCGTGGTTACAGCAGGTCTTGCAATTTATGACACCATGCAATTCATCAAACCCGATGTCAGTACCCTTTGTATAGGGCAAGCAGCCAGTGCTGCAGCCTTATTACTATGTGCGGGAGCAGAAGGAAAGCGTTTTTGTTTACCAAACTCACGCGTGATGATTCATCAGCCTTTAGGTGGGTATCGTGGTCAAGCCACGGACATTGAAATTCATGCGCGCGAAACTTTAGCGATTCGCGAGAGATTGAATAATATTATGGCAAAACACACCAAGAAAACTCCCGAACAAATTATGATTGATACCGAACGTGATAATTTCATGAGTGCAAATCAAGCAGCAACTTATGGTTTGATTGATAAAGTGCTAGATTGCAGAGATTCTTTGTAAGAAATCTCTCATTATGTTACGAATCTATCGTGAAATGATGAAAAACATGGCATGCTTATCTAGGCGTGACGGATTCTTATCGATTGTGTGAAACAGAACTTACATCAACATCTTTGTGTAAGTTCTGTGCGTTTTAGTTTCAGTAAGGGGTTAATTGATGGCTAAGAGTAGTGGATCTGGGAGCAAAACGTTGTATTGCTCTTTTTGTGGTAAAAGTCAAAACGAAGTCAAAAAATTAATTGCAGGCCCTTCTGTTTTCGTGTGTGATGAATGTGTTGAGTTATGCAATGACATTATTCAAGAAGAGGCTCAGGAAAAACCCGAGACAGCAGAAGTTAAACTACCTAAACCCAAAGAAATCGCTGCATTTTTAGATGAATATGTGATCGGGCAAGCACACGCCAAAAAAGTACTAGCAGTTGCTGTGTATAACCATTACAAACGACTGCATCGAAAAACCGAAGATGGTATTGAATTAGGAAAATCCAATATTTTGCTGATTGGACCTACGGGCAGTGGTAAAACCCTACTGGCCCAAACCCTGGCTAAACTTTTGAATGTGCCATTTACCATGGCAGATGCTACGACTTTGACGGAAGCGGGCTATGTGGGTGAAGATGTTGAAAACATCATTCAAAAATTGTTGCAAAAATGTGATTATGACATTGTAAAAGCGCAACAGGGTATAGTGTATATCGATGAAATCGACAAAATATCTCGCAAATCAGACAATCCCTCTATCACTCGTGATGTATCGGGTGAAGGTGTACAACAAGCTTTACTGAAATTGATCGAAGGTACTGTGGCGTCTGTTCCTCCTCAAGGTGGACGCAAGCATCCTCAGCAGGAATTTTTACAAGTCGATACGTCCAATATTTTGTTCATCTGCGGTGGTGCATTTGCTGGTTTGGATAAGGTCATTCGCGATCGCTCCGAAAAAACCGGCATTGGTTTCTCTGCAAAATTAAACAAGAAGAATGCCAATGATTTTGAACATATTCTAGAATCTTTGGAATCCGATGATTTGGTCAAATATGGTTTAATTCCTGAATTTGTAGGTCGGTTACCTGTGGTCACAACGTTGCATGAGTTGGATGAAGCGGCACTGATAGATATTCTCACCAAACCTAAAAATGCCTTGGTCAAGCAATTCCATGCTTTATTTAAAATGGAAGACGTTGAGCTTGAGTTTCGTGAAGAAGCATTGCATCTGATCGCCAAAAAAGCGATTGCTCGAAAAATTGGTGCACGAGGATTACGCGCAACGCTTGAAAATATTTTATTGGACACCATGTATGAGCTACCTTCGTTGGAAGGTGTGCAGAAAGTTCTGGTGGATGAGTCTGTGGTCAATGCTGTCACTCAACCTATTCTGGTGTATGCGGATAGTGAAGAAAAAAAAGTGATATAAAACCATCAGGGTCTGTTGACACAGTCCATGTTTTAAAAGGGGCGAATTATGTCAGTTGAAATTGAATTGCCACCAAGTGAAGAAATAGACCTATCCCATTTACCGGTATTGCCATTACGTGATGTGGTGGTATACCCACATATGGTTATTCCGTTGTTTGTGGGTCGGCAAAAATCTATCAAAGCGCTAGAAGCGGCAATGCTTGAAAACAAGCGTATTGTTTTGGTGGCGCAACGCAAATCAGTGGATGATGATCCAACACCTGAGGCTTTATTTGAATTCGGTACTATTTCAAGCCTATTGCAATTACTCAAGTTGCCCGACGGTACCGTTAAAGTTTTGGTGGAGGGCGAGCAACGAGCGAAAATCACCCGGTTTGCAGACCCTCAAGACCATGATTATATTGCAGCTGCTTTAGAGACGGTTGAAGAGACCAACACCGCATTTAAAGAACAAGAAGTTCAAATTATGATGCGCTCTTTGATGTCACAATTTGAACAATATATCAAATTAAACAAAAAAATTCCGCCGGAAGTTCTTGCTTCCTTATCCAGTATAGAGGAGCCTGGTCGTCTCACCGACAATATAGCAGCGCATCTGTCCCTTAAAGTAGAAGACAAACAGGCATTGCTTGAAGCATTAGATGTTGGTGTTCGTTTAGAGCGTTTGATGGCGCTGATTGAAAATGAAATTGATTTGTTGCAAGTTGAAAAACGTGTGCGAGGTCGTGTCAAACGACAAATGGAAAAAAGCCAACGAGAATACTATCTCAATGAGCAAATCAAAGCGATTCAAAAAGAATTAGGTGAAATCGGTGAAGAAGGCAGTGAATTAGAGCAGCTTGAGCGCGCGATAGAAAAAGCGGGTATGCCCAAAGAAGCCCACGATAAAGCGCAATCAGAGTTGAAAAAGCTCAAGTTGATGCCCCCTATGTCTGCTGAAGCTACGGTGATACGCAGTTACTTAGATTGGATGTTGAGTGTTCCTTGGAAGAAGAGAAATCGTATTCAATTTGATCTGAGTAAAGCAGAAAAAATGTTGGATAAAGATCATTACGGTTTAGACAAAGTCAAAGAACGCATCATCGAATATCTTGCTGTCCAGCAACGCGTCAAGCGCTTGAAAGGGCCCATTATTTGTCTGGTGGGACCGCCAGGGGTCGGTAAAACATCTCTAGGGCAGTCTATAGCGAATGCTACAGGGCGTACTTTTATTCGTATCGCTTTGGGTGGCGTGCGTGATGAAGCTGAAATTCGTGGGCATCGACGTACCTATATCGGATCTATGCCCGGAAAAATTATTCAAAAACTGTGTAAAGCCGGAGTCAAGAACCCGCTGATCATGCTAGATGAAGTGGATAAAATGGCCATGGATTTTCGCGGCGATCCAGCAGCGGCACTGTTAGAAGTGTTGGATCCAGAGCAAAATCATACGTTTAACGATCATTATCTCGAAGTGAATTATGATTTGAGCGATGTGATGTTCATTGCCACTGCTAACTCCTTAGAAATACCAGCACCGTTATTAGATCGTATGGAGGTGATTCGTCTCGCGGGGTATACCGAGGATGAAAAACTACATATTGCCAAAAACTATCTTGTGCCCAAGCAAATAAAATTGAATGGTTTAAAATCAAACGAATTTGATTTGGCCGATAGCGGTATTATGGAAATCATTCGATATTATACACGCGAAGCAGGTGTGCGGAATTTAGAGCGTGATATTGCTCATGTTTGCCGCAAAGTAGTCAAAGATATTCTCTCGTCTAAGCATTCTAAAAAAATCATGGTCACCTCGAAAAATATCGAAAAATATTTAGGGGTACACAAATACCGATATGGTCTGGCTGAATCATTTGATCAAGTAGGGCAAGTCACCGGATTAGCCTGGACGAGTGTGGGTGGGGAGCTGTTGACGATAGAGGCTTCCATGATGCCTGGAAAAGGCAAAACCTTGCATACGGGGCAATTGGGCGAAGTGATGCAGGAATCTATTCATGCTGCCATGACTGTGGTGAGGGGACGCACCAAGCAATTCGGTATTTCAGACGACTTTTATGAAAAATCCGATTTCCATATCCATGTTCCAGAAGGCGCTACGCCTAAAGATGGGCCCAGTGCAGGGATTGGAATGTGTACTGCGTTGGTCTCAGTCATTACCCACATTCCCGTGCGTTCGGATGTGGCTATGACTGGGGAAATTACCTTGCGAGGTCAAGTGTTACCTATAGGTGGTTTGAAGGAAAAACTATTGGCAGCGCATCGTGGTGGTATCAAACATGTGATTATTCCAGAAGAAAACCGCAAGGACTTGGCTGAAATCCCGCAAAATGTTTTGAAGAAAATTACCGTACATGCCGTCAATAGCATAGAACAAGTGCTGGAATTGGCTTTACAACGTAGTCCTTTGGTTGCGAATAATCCATTGGCGGTGGTATAAAACAAAAAATGAAAAACGTTATTTTCCCGGGATAAATTGGGAAAATAACGTTTTTTTATTGTCTATGTGATCAATGTTTCGACTTTATTTCAGAAATATGAAAATAATTTCAAAATAAGGATTTACATGGCGGCTAATAAAGCGTATATTGCGCTCCGTCATGCAGTGACGATATCGTTTTTTTAAGAAAGATAACGACTGTGATATTGTAGTTTGACGCGAGTAGTGAGATCTGGTTTAATCAATTCAGATCAGCAAGTTTGCTGATATCGATTTTGGTGTATAATGCAAACAAAAACGATCTCGCAGACCAAAACAATGGTAGTATTGGATTGGTACGTGAAAGTAAGCAAACTGACAATGGATGACTAACTACAAAGGGGAAAAAATGAATAAAAGTGAATTAGTGGAAGCCATTGCACACGGTGCAGGGATTACTAAAATATCAGCAAGCAAAATTGTTGAAGTATTTACTAACACGATTATGCATGCCTTACAGAAAGGTGAGCAAGTAGTTATACCTGGCTTTGGTTCTTTCGTCACATCTGTTCGTTCTGCTAGAACAGGTCGTAATCCACAAACAGGTCAAACAATTCAAATCAAAGCATCAAGAATTGCCAAATTTAAAGCAGGTAAGAAATTGAAGGATGCTGTTTCCGAAAAATAAGTTTTCGGGTGCTTAGCTCAGCTGGGAGAGCATCGCCCTTACAAGGCGAGGGTCGCAGGTTCGATCCCTGCAGCACCCACCAAGAATTGGAGTGGTAGTTCAGTTGGTTAGAATACCGGCCTGTCACGCCGGGGGTCGCGGGTTCGAGCCCCGTCCACTCCGCCATCGTAATGCGCCTAATAGGCGCATTTTTTTTATCATTCAATCTACTTTTACCGACCAGAATATGGTATTTTATGTGACTTGGTCTAAGTGACCTTTATTAAGTCTCATAGCAATGTTTTGGATGGAATTGACGAATGCTTCAGAAGTTAAATGAGCGTATTCAGGGCGCGGTAGCCTGGATTATTGTGATATTGGTTACCATAACCTTCACGTTATTTGGATTGGATTATTATTTACAGTCACGCCACGAGTCTGTAGCGAAAGCGAAGGTGAACGGCCAATCTATTTCCAAGCAAGATTATGAACTCAATTATCGACGTTTGAGTCAGACGCAGGAGCCAGATACTTTAACCCCGGCTAATGAGCGAGCGCTGAAACAGCAAGTCTTGTCCGAAATGATTGCCAACACGGTACGGGTGAGCTCTGCTAAAGCTCAAGGATTTGAGGTCACAGCCCATCAAGCTGCTGCAGCAATCGTACACATCCCTCAATTTCAAGAAGATGGTCATTTTTCTACATCGCGATATACTCAAGCCTTGAGTAACGCGTTCTTTACTCCGCAAACATTTGAGCAGGAAGTACGTCAGGGTATGCTCTTGAATCAGCAGCGATTTGCTTTGATTGGATCGGCCTTTGTGTTGCCGACGGAACTGAGTCAATTCATCAAATTATCTATGCAGACCCGTGACTATCATTATGCTTTGGTGAAGGCAGAAGCATTTATGCCAAAGATAACTGTTTCCGAGCAAGAGCTGCAACAGTACTATAATACGCATAAAAACCAGTTTTTATCTAAAGAACAAGTGAGCATTGATTACATTCGTTTATCTCTAGCAGAGCTTAAAAAAACGGTGTCTTTGTCTTCGGAACAGGTATTGCGATATTACGAAGAAAATAAAGCGAATTATTTGACACCTGCTCAGTGGCAAATGTCTTATGTGCGTTTCCCTATTGAGGAAGCTTCTACAACGGACGAAGCCCAGGTGAAGCAAGAAGCTGACAAACTGTACGATGCTGCATTGGCAACGCCCCATGAATTTGAAGCATTTGCTAAAGAAGCTGTGATTCAACATCATGCGGTTTCTGGTGTTTTACCGACTGTGATTGCAGGGCAGTCTGAATGGGACCCTTATGTCGTGAATCTAACGAAGCCAGGGCAAGTGTCACAACCGATTCGTACCAAACAAGGTTATGAGGTTTTACAGCTAAAAAGTTATCAAGCAGCAGGCATACAGTCCTTTGAAGACGTGAAAGAACTGATAGCCGAACAATTGACTCAGGAAGCTGCTCAGAAACTATATGCTGAATTCGAAGATCGCTTGTCTGAACTTAGTTATCAAAATCCCGATTCTTTGGAACCCGTTGCAAAGGCTTTAGATGTACCGGTGCATCACTCTGCTTTGTTTTCTGCTGATGATCGAGGACAGGATGAGTTGACCCAGCAAAAATTGATTGTTCAAACAGCATTTAGCCATGATGTTTTAGAATTTGGTAACAACAGTGAGCCATTGCAAATAGATGCAGACACTTTGGTGGTGCTACGTGTTCATCAGCATATCCCGGCTGCGTTACAACCCTTCAATCAGGTTCAGTCAGTGATTCATAAAGAGTTATTGAAACAAAAATCGGTTCAAGCGGCCCTAGCGTATGGGGAAAACATGGTAACTAAAGCACCCACAGCACTCCCTAGTGACGTGCATTGGAACTACCTGACTGCTATGACGCGTGATTCTGATGCAACTGATCCGCAGGTTAACGAGCTGGCTTTTTCTATTGCGAGCGTCAATGGTTATGCGGGTCGCACAGTAAGCAATGGTGATTTTGCGGTGGTTCGATTGGCTAAGATGGCAGAAGGAAAAATGGATTGGTCTGATAAGGAACAAGTGGCTAATATCAAACAGCAGCTGGAAGCCAATTATGGGTTGATGGATTATGATTTATATATTTCACAACTGATGTCACAAGCCACGGTCGTAAAGTACTAAGCAGGGCAGCTGCATTTAAATTTTGAGCATTGCTTGTTATAAAACTCGTCTTTGCCAGCGATAGCGAAGCTGATCCAGCTCCATGCCACATTGGATATACTATCGTGCGCAACGACGGAATTTAGGTTTGTTTATAATAAGAGGCTCTGATATTAAGCGTCCTCAGGTAGCCGCGAGTAGCCTTGACTTGCTGTGATGTGCTTTCATCAAGGATAACTTCCATGCAAACCTTAAGGCATCTTTATCCCCGGGTATCTGCTCATCCTACCAGAACCGTTCGGCCTGAGGAGGATGCGGAGCATCCGTCTCAAAGGCTTGCTTTCAAAATGTATCACCCTTAGAGACGCGGCAAAAGCGGCTCCTCAGCGCGAACGGATAAGTAGTTAGATCCGCATCCCTGGAATGTTTGTTTCCATTGCAGGTTTATTTAAGATGTCTTCAATGCGATCGTCGATACCTTGTACGTGACGATTTAACTCTTTTTTAGACTCTTTTGAGACCGCAGCACGCTCTTGGTCCCAAGTGCCTGCTTTTATTTTAGCTCGATTTGGCGCATTGCCCAGTCTACCCTGGATTTCTTTTGCGGTTTTGTTGTCAATCGATTGATCTTCTTTTTCACTACATTTGACATTGAATTTGATTTTATCATCTGGAAAGCCTGCCAAATGAGCAGCATAATAGAATTCTTCCATGATTTTCTGTCTTAATTTGGGATCATGTATGGTGAGTGTTAGTGTGATCTCGGTTTTTCCTTGCCGTTTGATTTCATCAACCATCAGCATCAGATCTGAACCTAATAATCTGTCTTGGTAGTGATAATAAAAAGACCAGCTAGATGGGAATTTGATGCTAACGCTACCGTTGCCATCATGTGATAGACGCAGTCCAGAAGGTGTATAAAGCTCAGCTTTATTATTCATCAAATACTCACCATAATGTCTCCATGACTCCAGGGAGAGCCAGGCGTTTGAGCGCTCTGGTTTTTCATCACGCACGTAATCTTCAAAGGCGAGACTACGGTATTTCTTGCCTTGATTACTGCCAGCGGGACCTGCACTCATGCCCAAACTGGCTTCAACAACTTCTTTAGATTTGGTTTTTTCGGAAAAAATGACAAAATGGATTAATTCCAACTCGGCTTTTTGGGTTTCCTCTTCCAACACAGATTTCAAACCTGGGGTGCCTTGCTCGCCTTTTTTAGCAGCAGGTACGCCAGTTTCAAAATCAGATTTAATTGCTTGCTCAGCTTTGTCATAAGATTCATTGACGGTTTTTATTAAATCTTGTTCAATTTTATTGAGCTCGGATACGGGGAGGATGTCATTATCTGTTCGAGCTGTAGCGATGTTTTCTTTGATGAGCTTTAAATCACTTTCTCTTTTTCTTTTTAATTCATCAAAAAGCACTTTGTACTGATCAGTGATGTAGGCAACAATGGCTCGTGGATCATCGACTTCATCATTTTCCAGAAATTCATGTAATACTTCAAGGCGTTTTTTCACTTCGGACAAGTCAAAATTATAGACTCGTGATGTCGCTAAACTGTTTTCAAGTGCTTTGATCTTTTGTAATTTTTCTCGAGCATCCTCTTTATCGCCTGCAGTGCTTCCAATTAAGATGGATTCCATTTTTTGTTTAGCGCTTTCAAATCCAGTGCTAGAGTGCCTTAACCCATTCAAATGAGTTGTTAGGGAGCCGATACATTTTTTGACGGGGGCAACCAATCCTTTGGTTTTAATACCAGCCACATTATCACTCAGAATTTTTGCACGCGCTTTGGGAGAATGAAATTGATCAATTGAGGTGTCCACTTGTCTGGATAAAAGATCGAATCCGACTGCCTCCATACCATAAGCAGCGAGCAGATAAGCGTTACTGAAAACTGTGTTGGGTGTTTTGGCAATCGTTAAACGATCTTTGAAGCTTTTGTATTTTGTAGTCATAATAGTCTAATAATGAAATACAAGTTGTGTGTTATTATAGCACAAAATAAATACAATAGATATCCTTTATCTTTATCAAGTATCATATATTAAAGGATTTAAGGTGCGCTATTTGATCAGCGTTCTAATATTTTTAGAAGTATCATCTAAGACTTTCAAAGCCATCAGATATAATTGTTCTAAAAGTTTTTTATGTCCGGCTTTATGGTATCGTTCTAGATATTGGCAAGTAATAGCAGCGCGGGTAAGACCGACATTGAGAAAACCACCTTTCAATTTATGGGAAATTTTGGCGACTCTTGCCCAGTCTTTAGTTTCATGTGCTGTTTTGAGAAGTGGCAGTTCTTCTGCAATGATGCTCAAAGTGAGTTTTAACATGTCCATGAGTAATTTACTGTTATCTCCTATGACTTTTTTAGCGCTTTCTGAATCAAATATCAACAGATTATCAGTTAAAAATAATTCAGCTTCTGTATTAGGTAAATCAACGCCAAGAGCACTTATCTTGGTACTATCCTTTGATGTAGGAGCATTTGTTTGATTAGGTGACATGGTGTATTTGTAATCAAATAATGAGAATTTAGCGCATATTTCAGATAGTGTTTCGATTTTAATTGGTTTGATATATACATCGTTGATGCCAGCATTCAAGCATTCCTCTCGAATTTTACCTTCGGCATGCCCTGTAATAGCAACAATAGGAATAGGTGTTTTATTTTGTTCCTTTTCATATTGGCGGAGTTGTTGCGCGAACTCGATACCTGAAATTCCTGGAAGGCCTATATCAGAGAGAATGAGGTCGAATTGTTCGGTTCTAGCAAGTTCAAGGCCTGCTTCTCCATCACTAACTACGGTTGGGAGGCACTTAGCGGCAGTTACAAGGGTTTGTGTAACCATTCGCGCAACGTCGTTATCTTCAATGATGAGTATCTGCGGAGCATTTGGTATTATGACGTCCGATATGGGATATGTGGTTGGTATAATATCCTGAACGGGCGTTATAATCGGCGGCTCTTCTGAGCGCTCAATCAAATAAGCCTGTGTGATATTTTGTGGGATGGCTTTTTTATCAAGTATTTTGAGCGTTAGTGTAAAAGAAAACTTTGATCCCTCGTTGAGTTTACTTTCTACAAAAACTTTTCCACCCAACAGCTCTATATAAGTTTTAACGATGTGTAAACCTAGGCCATGTCCTTTGTCCAGACCTTTATAAGAAGGTGTTATTTTATAAAATAACTCGAATACTTTATCTAAAGATTTTTCTGGAATACCCATACCAGTATCACTGATTTCAAATAAGAGTTGAGCGGTATTGGTACTTTTTTTAAGTAATTTTATATTAATACAAACATTACCTTGTTTCGTAAATTTAATCGCATTGCCAACCAAATTTAATATAATATGATGGATCTTTTTATGATCGCCCAAAAGAATGGAGGGGACTTGCTCATCAATAGTCTTTAGTAGTTCAATATTTTTAAGATCCACAGAAGATTTTTCTAAATCAATGATTGTTTGTACCAAATGAGGTAAATCAAAGGCCTCTTCATGAATATCTTCAACAGTGATATTATCTAACGATACAACGTCAAGAATTTCATTGAGCATGTTTAAGAGTTCATCCGAGCTTTTAACCATGTCGTGGATCATAGCTCGGTGCTTGGGGTTCTCAATTTCCTGTTCGACTATACCACCTAGTCCAACGACTCCTGATAAAGGAGTTCGAATGTCATGACTCATGTTGGCAATAAATTCGGTTTTGGCGTGGCTAGCGGACTCGGCAGATTCCTTCGCTATTTTAAGATCTTCTTCTAATTTTTTACGCTCAGTAATGTCAACAGAAATTCCCAAAATACCAATAATTTCGGCCGAAGAGTTATATAGTGCTGTTTTACTAGTTAACATTGTTCGAAATCCACCTTCATAAGGGATAGTATCTTCAACAGTATTCTTTTTTCCGTTTTGAATAACTATTTCATCAAGGTTTTTAAGAAAATTTACTCTATCCTTAGACCATCCGAAGTCCCTATCAGTTTTACCCACAATGTCTGAGGGAGATTTAAGATGAAGATATTCTGATACAGGTTTGTTACATCCTTGGTATACGAAGTTTTTATCTTTCCAATATACATACTGAGGTAAATTTTCAATGATACTTTGTAAGTACATTTGGTTTGTTAAGTAGGATTTTTTATAATTTAAAAGCTCTGTAATATCCTTTCCAATAAGTATGTAGACGCGCCTATTGTCGTTGAGAGTATTAATGACTTTAATTTTTATAATGGTTTCAGTGTTTGTTTTTATAGATACTTCTAGCGATTGAGGGAGTCTCTTAATATTATCAAGATTGAATGAAAGCTGAGTTTTATGAGCGCTACATATATCAAAAAAATTTGAATCTATGGTCTCTGAACGAGTAATGTTACATATAGATTCAACATTATAATTTAAATCTAAAGCTATGCCAGAGTCTGATATAACAAGGAAAAAATCTTCATGACTTTCTAAAAATGCCTTATACAAAGAATCGGACAGGTTCATTTTAAAAAGCCATATAAAAAATTATTCGGGATATTATATGTTTAGTATAGTGGTTATTTTAAAATATTCCTTATTTCATTGTTAATAAGGCGTATTATAGTGGATGAGTTTTTTTTATTCATTATGCTCTCATGATCGGAGTCGATTGAATGTATAACTATCTCTTCGTCATTATATTTATCCCAGCCATTATTTGGACTATTAATTTGTTTATACGCATCGAATAGCACTGATGCTTTAAAAAGGTGCATTTTTTGATTTATTTTACTAAACGTGTGTTTCAATAATAACTGTTCTCTCTTCCAGGCCAAATTTATCATTTGTTTTGGCATGTTTTGGTGATGTTTTTTGAAATGCTCCTTAAAATAATCTTCTTGTTGAAATGGAGGGTAATTGGCCCAGCTATCAATCATTGCTAGCAATGCGATGGTTTCTCCTTCCGTGGAAAGCATGTTTGCTATTTCATGAAAAACGCATCCACCAAATGAATATCCCATTAAGTAATAGGGTCCTTGTGGTTGAACTTTTTTTATTTCAGATAAATAATCTTGAGCCATTTCAAATAAATTATCGTACATTATAGTGCCATTTTCGATACTTGGATCTTGTAGTCCGTAAACAGAAATAGGCAAAGTTTCATTTTGTATAAATGAATGAAAACAATTTATAAGACCGCTTATCGGATGACATAAAAATAAAGATAAATGATTTTTTTCATTGGTGTTTAAAGGGATTAAAATTGAAGATTTATCTGTTTTTGTTGGCTTTGTGCTTAATATTGTACCTAACTTTTTTATTGTTGAAGTATTATAAATTTGGGTCATAGGTAAACTTGTCTGAAAAACGCTATTAATTTTTTCAATTAAACTCAACGCTTTGAGTGAGTGACCTCCCAGAGAGAAAAAGTCATCATCAATCCCCAGGTTGCTAATTCCTAGTGATTGTTGCCATATTTCTACTAGTTTAGACTCTATTTTATTATTTGGAGGATAATATTTTGTTGTAATAGGTAAGCTATCTCTAATAATCGTAGACTGCGCGGCTGAATCAATCTTAGTTTTTTGTTGATTAAGATCTGTTTTGGATATAATTACGTTAGACTCATTGGCGCGCAGCATATCTAAGAATACTCTTTGTCCTTGCTGAGTAGAAATATTATTGTCTTGGCCAAGAAAGTTTGTTTTTCCGTCTTTTTGCGCATTAACCGCCATTCCAATTTCTTGCCATGTATTCCAGTTTATAGTAGACACAAAATTAGCAAAAGATAGTAAATCACTTGCTGCAAATGAATCTAGACAAGAATTGGCAGCGGCGTAGTCAACTAAACCGATACCTCCTAATAAGGTAGCTAAAGATGATTTTAAAACTACAAAATCGAGACGTGTATTCTTTAGTGCAGCTATAAGATTATACGTACCTAGGAGCTTAGGCGCTAAAACTTGTTCTGCAGATGATTTTGATTTTAATTGTGTCAGTTCAGAGTTTAAGAGACCTGCAGCGTGAATTAATCCATCTATTTTGCTAAATTTTTTAATAGATTGCTCAATTAGGGTTTGAAGAGTCGTAAAATCTGTGATATCAACTTGATGTAAATAGTATTGTGCGCCCAGATCCTTCAGTTTTTTCAATTGTTGAATTTGTATATAATATTTATGGTTTTCGCTTGTCAATATAGGTTTCCATTCAGATTTTGATGGGAAAGCACTGCGTGAGAGTAAAATAAACTTAGGATTTTTGACGGCTTTAGCGATAGCTTCACAACAACTTAATGCTATGCCCCCGAGTCCGCCAGTAAATAAGTACACACCATTATCTTTTAGGCGATTTGTTTTTCTTTGCATTTCGTTTATGGGTGCATACATTAGATCCCACAAATAATTGTTTCTGAATGCATTCATATAAGTTTCATACCAATCGTCTTTGGTACAGAAATGAACAATATAATTGCATAATGCGGTATCACTGTAGAGTTTTTCTGCCAAGCTGACATCGATTAGCTTGATTTTCAAATTATCATATTCTTGCATGATAACTCGAGACGCTCCTATCAGTGCCGCATTGATAGGATTCATTTTTTCTGTTCCTAAGATCATCTGAGTGTCGTTGGTTATTAGAGTGATTTTTCCGTGAATATCACTACTAAATGTATCGTTGTAGGCCTGGGTTAGGTAGAGCAGGCTATAAAATCCTAGTGTGAGTTGTTTATCTACTTCCTGTGGTTCTAATGGCATGGATCCTGAGTTAGAACAACTAGCCGCGTGTATTATAATAGGGTTTTTGACGGTATTTTTAATTGTTGTCAGAAGTTGCAAATAGTGCTCTTTTCTGGAGGGATCAATTGTAAAGTTTGTGTTTTCTTCTCTGTAACTTTTGCTAAATTCAATGGTTATTGGATAAATATTGTTTTGCTTTAATATAGAAATTATTTGATCAGCAATACCTGTGGTGTCTTTGAAGATAATCCAATTGTATGAGTTGTTGCCAAATTTTAATGGGTTAGCGAAGCGTGTCTTGCTATAATTTTCTTGCCGTGACCAAATAGGTTTGTACTGCCTTACCTCATTAGAAGACAGAAATTTATTATCTGCTTCAACCCAATAGCTCTGTTTTTGAAAGGGATAGGTAGGAATTGAAATATGTTTTTGAGAGTTTCCAGAGGCTATTTTTTCCCAATGAATTCTAATGCCAGCTTGCCATATTTTTCCAAGAGCAGTAAGAAACAGACTGTAATCATTGGTTTTTTGGTGATGGCTGGGTAGGGTATGAATGATATCAGGTGTCGAAGTCATTTTTCTTGATATATTCTTCACAAAAGAACCAAGGCTATTGCCAGGACCAATTTCAATAAAAATAGAGTTCTGTTCTGGTAAAAGCAATTTTATCCCATCATAAAATTTAACGGTTTGTCTCATTTGTGAATACCAATACTCTTCGTCTATAGCTTCTTGCGCAGATAACCAATCCCCGGTTAAATTTGATACAATAGGGATGGTAGGTGCTTGTAGGGGTATGTTTGAAAATATTTCTTTAAATGAAGGTTTTGTTTTTTCCATCAAATGACTATGAAAAGCATGCTGAGTTTTAAGACTTTTGTGTGAATATTGATGGTTGCATAAGTAGTCTTTGAGTATTTTTATTTCTTCCATTGTGCCGGAAAAAATATAATTGTTTTGTGTGTTATGCAATGCAAGCTCAACATTAGAGATTGTTAAAAAATTGTGTGCATCCTCCTTTTCGCATTCGATGGCCAGCATTTCTCCGCGAGGAGTGTTTTGCATTAAAAGAGCGCGCTCACAAATTAAGGCAATACCATTCTCAAAAGAGAAAATCCCAGCGATACACGCAGCAACATATTCACCCAAGCTATGACCTATCATAGAGGTTGGCTTTACTCCCATCTCTATTAACGTTTTAGCGAGGGCATACTCTATGATAAATAGTGCAGGTTGTGTAAATTGGGTTAGATACAGCCTGGAATCGGTGGGATTGTTAATAATCTCTGCTAAATCACAGTCAATATAGTTTTTTGCGTGTAGAAATCCTTGCCTGATTATTTTCTCAAAAATGGGACAATTTTTAATTAATTCCTGTGCCATCCCGTAATATTGAGTCCCTTGACCAGGAAACATGAAAATGATGTTATGAGGTGTATGCTCATCACAAATTTTAATGTTTTCTTCTCTCAAGTTTGTGATAACTTCGGTTAAATTTCTCCCTGTTCCAAAGGTTCGCCAAGAAAAATCTTCTCTGCCATGTTGCAGGGTATAAATTAAATCAGAAAAATTAGTTGAGTTATTGGCCGATTGTTCCAAATTCTCTAAATCTCTAATCTTTTCTTCAAGAGCTTTCTGTGTTTTCGCTGACATTATTGCTAATTGCTCTTTGGATTCATCTAGACGGTCGTTCATTAAATTAGATTCGATAAATTCGCCAATGATCATATGCGCATTAGTGCCACCAAATCCAAAAGAACTAATACACGCGTTTTTTTCTTTTACATTTGGCCAATTAGCAAGCTCTTTATTGACGTAAAAAGGTGTTTTTTCTAATTTTATGTTTGGATTAGGAGCATCAAAGTTTATTAATGGTGGTATTTTTTTATAATGTAAGGCAAGCGTAGTTTTGATTAGGCCTGCAATTCCTGCTGCAACATCAGTATGACCAATGTTCGCTTTACAAGAGCCGATAAGGCAAAATTGGTTTTTCTTAGTATATTGCCTATAAACAGAAGCTAGTGCTTCGATTTCTATAACGTCTCCTAAAGCGGTAGCCGTTCCATGAGTTTCAACATAATTAATATCTTCTGGATTTAAAGCGGCCTGATTAAGAGCCTCTTGAATGCAAGTCATTTGTCCTTGTGTACTTGGAGCGGTGAATCCCAGTTTTTCAGAGCCGTCATTGTTTATGCCGCAACTTTTAATAACGGCATAAACAGTATCATTATCGCGCAGTGCATCTTCTAAGCGCTTAAGAATAACAACCCCGCCACCATCAGAGAAAACTGTCCCATTAGCACTTTTAGAAAATGGCCTACAATGACCGTCCTGAGATAAAATGCTGTTTTTCTGATAGTGATATCCTGATTTTATGGGCGTAGAGATATGAATTGCGCCAGCAATAGCTACGTCGCAATTGTTGAGAATCAGATCTTGGCATGCATGGTCAACTGTGACCAGACCAGTTGAGCAAGCTGTATTGATATTAAGGCTTCTTCCTTTTAAATTTAATCTATAAGAAATTTGAGTGCTTAACATGCCTATGCTGGTGGCAATTCTTTCTTGAAAATAATCAGCTTCTTTTGCAAGGCTATTATTTCTTAAGATATTTCTTAATAAGTAGGTGCTATCTGCCATACCTGCAAATACACTTACTTTTTTATCAGGATTCTTGTTAGGGGCAAAGCCTGCATGCTCAAGTGCGTCCCATACGCATTCTAAAAATATTCTGTGTTGTGGATCAGTGATCTTCGCATCATAAGGATTAAATCCAAAAAAATGAGCATCAAACATATCAGCATTAGAAATAATCCCTTTTACAGGAATAAAGCTGTCATCAAGGACTTTGGGGTTATTATTTAAAGATTGTAAATATTCCTTTTCAAATGTATCCAGACATTCTTTACCATGACAGAGATTTTCCCAGAATTCTTCTAAGGAATTCGCCTTTGGAAACCTGCATGACATACCAACAATTGCGATATTATACGGACTAACAGTACTGTTTTTTTGTTTATTTAAAGGCGCTATATTTCCTTGTAAATACTGACTTAGCTTGTGTATGGTAGGATGCGACAAGATATCGGAAATCTGTAATGCAGAGCTTAGTTTTTTATTTATGACGGAGCAGGCCTCTGTTAGCAGAAGCGAATTTGCTCCTAAATCGAATAAATTAATATATGGATCTATTGTTTTGATATTCAAGAGACTCTTCCATATGTCTTTAATTGCATTTTCGATGATGTTATCTGATAAAATGTCACGATGATAAGAAAGCTCTGTATGTGGGATATGAGATAAGTTGTTTTTATCAACTTTACCCGCTAGAGTTAAGGGCATTTCGTCAATTTTTATATACTTTGTTGGTATCATATAGCTTGGAAGTTTCTTGCTTAGAAACGCTGTGATCTTCTCTGGATGTAAGATTGTTTTTTTTGACGTTGGAACGAGGTAGGCCGCTAAAATTTTATGAGCTCCGCCGCCAATTTCAACACTGACAGAAGCCATAGAAATTTTAGAGTACTGTGATAGTTGTTCTTCAATTTCCTGAAGATGAATACGAAACCCACCAATTTTTACTTGATCGTCTGTTCTTTCAAGCCAAAGCAATTCTCCATTTGGCAATTTGCGTACTATATCACCTGTTTTATATATCTTCTGATAGGGTGCCTTGCTATCAAATGGGTTACTTAGAAATTTCGAATTATTTAGATTGCTTTTATGATATCCGAGTGCAATATTGATCCCACTCACATAAAGCTCGCCTTTGTTAACTTGCTTTAATTCTTCATTCAAAACATATAGTTTTATATTTTTTATAGCTGTTCCTATGCTAGATAAATCAACATCATCAATATTTTTATCAGTTATGATTTGTCTGCAAACATATGCAGTAGTTTCGGTAGGACCATAACCATTGATTAAACAAATTGAAAGCTTATTTTTTATTCGAAATTTTATAAAATTTTTAACAATATTTTTATTAACTTGTTCTCCACCAAACATAAGTCTGTCAATAATATCGAATGTTTCAGGATATGACTTTGTTATTTGATGGAAATAACTGGTTGGGAAAAAAGAAATTTTCACATGGTTTTTTTCAAGTTCTTGTTTTAGCTTTTTATGATCTCCTCTTATATCTATAGGAATAATCACCAATTTCGCGCCGTTTAAAAGAGCGCTCCAAATTTCAAACGTACTTCCATCAAAAGCCAAGTTATTAAATTGCGAAAAACTATCTTTGGAAGTAACTTTCAAAGTATTTTCTATTGTTGTTACATTTATAATGGCCTGATGTGGAACAAGAACACCTTTGGGTTTTCCTGTAGATCCCGAAGTATATAGCAGATATAACGGTGAAGTAGCAGACGCAGTCAGTTTAGGATTATTGTAATCATTGCTTATAGATTCTAGGTATATGTTATTGATTAGAAAGATTTGCGTCTTTGATTGACTTGTTTTAGCTTGATACCGTTCGTCCGTTATAACGAATTTAGGCTCAGCGTCTTTTAGAATATCTGAAATTCGCTTATCTGGTGCCAAAACATCTAATGGTAAATAGATGGCACCTGCTTTTATAATCGCTAGCATGGATATAATAAAATCTGTACTTGGTTCTAACAAAATCCCTACAAAATCGTTTGATTGCACTCCTCTTTTTTGGAGTAGAAGAGCGATTTGATTCGATTTTTCATTGAGCTTCTTATAAGTATATTCAATATTGTTATATACAACAGCTACATTATCTGAGAGATTTTTTGCATGCGATTCTAATATTTCGGTTACGGCACAACTGTATTTTTTATGTTTAGACATTTGCTTAACCTTTGTCAGATAATGAATTATTTATAAAATTATCACCTTTAATAAACAGCATACTGAATGAATTTATATTATATGCCATTGAGGTTATGAAATGAGCGAATAATACTAACATAATCAGGTATTGGCAGGCAATTTTGTGTCTTAATCAATCAAATATAGAACAATTATAGTAACTCCCCACGTCATCCCGAGCGCAGCGAGGGATCTCCTGTCGTGTGGCACAATTTTTAAAGAATCGATTGATACAAGT
>CAZVEH010000030.1:0-30088 GCA_964625775.1 uncultured Legionella sp.
TACCACACGACAGGAGATCCCTCGCTGCGCTCGGGATGACGTGGGGAGTTACAATTTTTTCATGTCTCAGTCTATGATAATTAAGAAGGCAATTTTGGAACATATAGTCACTAGCTTTACATTTCTTGTCAGTTGTTCTAATATTTTCTGACTTACATGAGCCAAAAGGTGAGCAATGTTTGCTGTAAAAGAAGTGCAATTGGGTCCATTGAATCGGTTAAGAAAAGAAATTAAAGAGTTGAACAAAGAATTGGCTGCAATTAACCATGAAATGGCAAGGCAATCATTCCTTTATGTCATGAGTATGCTGTATCCCCTCCCTATGTATTATTTAGACGCAGTGATGTTGAGTGAAAGGATTTTGCGAGATAGAGAAATTGTGATAAAAAGTGACATCAGCAAATTGACCACGCTGCTTGGAGAGCATGAGAAAAGACGAGCAGATGTCTTTGACATCGTTATAGCTGACACAGCGGTAGTCCCTAAATAAATAGTCTTTGCGAGTTAATAGAAACCATTTCATCGCTATGCGCTATTAGACTTATAACCCTGCTGAATCACTTCTTTACAAACAGGACTTACGCAAAACCCCGATCTCTTCGTTAAGTTTTGCGTAAGTCCTGACAAAGACCAATATTCATGGCAAATCGTCCAGGTAAAGACAATATGTGGTTTATGGCTTTTTCCATCAAGGATAGAAATATGCCATGACACTCTGATCAAACGCAGATAAATTTTGAGATAGATATTTTAAAAATGCATCCCCAGTGGTGGTGTGAACAAAATTCCAAGTTAGAGAGATGCTATCAGAGCGTGACGCTACATAGTGCGTCCAGCCATTGGGGATATAAAGAATTTCTCCAGGCTTTAATAGGCCACGATATGCGCGAGCAAGATAGGGACGTAGTTCATTCTCATTAAGATGATTCATATCAATCAGAGTAGACGGTAGCTGTTCTGGTGAAAATAAAGTGACTTCTTTTTCGCCATGAATTTGGCATAGTACAGCGTCGCTGCACCATGGGTCTATATGAAAATGAGTTGCGCAGCCTTTTGCAGAAATAAATAACCCTTTGGCCGGGAAGGCTTGTTGATTAGGTTGGATTTTTTCAGACATTTGATACGGTAACAAGTAATCGCTTTTAGGCAAAAAGTAAGGTAATTCCCAGTCATTTTGTAACTGGCTAAACAATTTATCTGCCCATAAGAATTCAACATTTCTAAATTGACAATACGCTCTAACATATGGAATAGAACTTGGATTCAACGGGCTGTTTTGGCCAAAATATTCGGTGATATAATCGGACAAGCAGGATAACCCAATAAAGTTGAAAGCATTATCGTACAATTGTACCTCGCAAGAACCTAAGGTAGTTCGAAAATAATCTGGGGTCCATAATGACGCAGCCCTCCAGTTTCGCATACCGTCTGTAACGATAACGGGTTTATTTGTTTTGATATACGTTTGAGTAAACTCGTTCGCGCTCATGACTTCACGGCGTTCTAATTGCATTCCGTGATCTCTTAGGCTTGGATCAGGCCGTTCATCAAAATATTCTGACAGATTGCACGACATCAAATACTCCTTGTTTTCGAAAACAAGGAGTATTTGAGCATAATTTAATAACAATTAAAACATAGAGAGTAACCCGACCGAGTCGCTCAAGTGAGTATTTAATTGGCTTTGAAAAAACGCGATTGGCTATTTTATGTAACTTATGTTACGATTCGCTCGGTTTTTTCAGATGAAATTTAGTCGATAGTTATTTTTCAAAATCTAAAATTTAAGATGAGAAAAAGATCTGGGGTTTCTAGATTAAGTTATTTTGTATAAACCAGGGTAGGTTTGAAGTGTATAGGGACTATGGATAGGTGCTGGATGCAAAAGCCAAAAGTAATACATCAATGCGACAATTTAAATCCTCAAAATTTTATTGATCACCACCTGAACCAACAAATCCCCGTTATTATTTCTAATGCGCTCGAGTGGGATGCCATTGGAAAATGGACACCGTATTATTTGAAAACCAAATATCCTAATAAAACCGTAGCGCTCACGGTTTTTGATCCTACTATCAATATGCCTGGTACAGAGCTGTTGCTGGAATTATCTGAAGCGATAGACTTAATTTGTAACAACCAAGATCAACATAAAAAGTATTATTTAATGCAGCGCTCGGTTGAACAAGACTTTCCAGAATTACTTACTGATTTTGATTTGCCAAAATACGCGGATAAAAGTAAAGAACATATTGTTAATTTTTGGTTTGGAGAGTCCGCTACTAATACGAAGCCGCATTATGATTATTCGAATAATTTTCTTGCTCAAATTTTGGGACGTAAGCGGGTCAGGCTCTATGCGCCCAGCGCTACCGTCAATATGTACCCTTATTCTATCAATGATACCGTTATGATGGGAGGGGTGAAACATCCGGTTGTTCAAGGCAGCCAAATCGCTGATACTGATTCTATTGATGAAGGTGCGTTCCCAAACTTTCAGTTAGTCGAAGTGTATGAAGGCATACTTTATCCTGGGGATTTGTTGTTTATACCCGCAGGTTGGTGGCATGAAGTAAAATCGCTTGATGTTTCTATGTCGATTAATTTTTGGTGGAAGACAACTATAGAGACTTTTCCGCGAAAGCAGCTTACTGATGTGCTGTGCAGTTATTTTCACTGGTATGGTGATTCCTTTCATAAAAATGCTCGACTGGCATTCAATTTCACACAGTTTTCAGATGACTTGTATGTTGCGGAATTTGCTCTCAGTCATGATTTAAAATGTGTTTCTGCCTTATTTATTTTGAGCTATCTAAGCCTAGAAAAAACTATCGACGCCGATGGTGAAATTTTGGAATGGAAGCGTTATCTGATAACGGCGGAGAAGGGGGATGATGCTTTACTTGAGCGTGACACATTACACAAGATGATTCATGCACTAAAAACGCTTGATGTGAATAAGAGCGAATCCTTCGAGCGAGCGTAATTTACAATTCTTTGGAATGAAAATAAACATGAAGATATATCCGGTTACCTCTTTTCAAAGGCGACTTTGGGTGGAATGGAATTTAGCACCTGAAAATCCTGCGTACAACAATACCTTTTCTTTTCATATGCAAGGCAAGTTAAATACACAAGCGCTTGAGCACTCGTTACGTTTTTTAACCGAAAAATATAGCTCATTTAGAACCTATTTTCATGAATCAATTGATTCGTTAAATCAAGTGATCCTGCCATTTGTTGAAACGCAGCTGAACTACTTGGATTTAACTCAGCTCGATTCGCTAAATATCGAGACGGCTCAAACAGATTTTTTAAATAAAATTTATTATGCGCCTTTCAACTTATGCCAACCGCCATTGTTTCGGTATGGCTTAATAAAATTAAATGATACTGAGCACGTGCTGGCTGTAACTTGGCATCACATTATCAACGATGGCACGGCTATCTATCTGGCCTATGAAACAATCTCGCAAGCTTATCATGCATATGTTGCAGATGAGGATCCTATTTTAAGCTTAGAAACCTATGACATGGATAGGTTGTTAAAAAAAGAAGCTTCTGAGCAACTATCTAGAGAAACTGACCTGAGCTACTGGCGGCAGCGTTTGCACGGTGCTTCTTACAACATTCATCTTTCTAATATAAGTGTCGCTTCTTCAAAGAGTATATCTCCTAGCATACGAATCCGTCATACACTCAGTCGCGAATTAACAACAAAAATTTCTGCATTGGTCGCAGCCACCCAAACCACATTGTTTATTATACTCGCTGCTGCGTTTAATGCTCTGTTGTACCGATATACGCAGCAGCAAGATCTTGTGGTGGGATATTTACTGAACACAAGAGAAAAAGCAGCGAGTGACTTCTCAGGCTTTTGTATTAATCCATTATTATTACGCACACAACTGCATGGCACAATGACTTTTTTGGAGCTTGTTCGTGCTGTAAATTCATCGAGAAAACAAGATAAGCCACATCAGAACGTGCCTTATGATGAACTGCTGCATGCCATGCGGCAAGTGGATAATCAAATGATTGATAAACTGTTTAATGTTTTGATCAGTCAAACCACGATGACCAGTTTCGTTCTAAACTTAGACAATATTAAGACTACGGCTCAAGTTGTTGCTCATAATTTTGCAAAATATGATTTGTCACTCGTATTTGACCTGCATCATGAGATATTGGCATTGGAGTTTGAATATAATACAGATAAATTTGATCCCTGGTATATAGAGCAATTTATAGATAGCTTCCATTTGCTTCTTGAAGAAGTGGTGGATATTCCGTCTAAGGTGCTGGCTGAGCTTAATATTCTTTCACGAGATAAGCTATACCAAATATCGTCTAGTTGGAACAATACAACGTTACCCCTGCCTCTAGATGTTTGTGTGCACGTGTTGTTTGAAGATCAGGTCAAAAAGCACCCAGAAAATGTCGCAGTTGTTTTTGGTCAGCAACAGCTCACCTATCGTGAATTAAATGATAAAGCTAATCAATTGGCTTATTACTTAAGGGATCGTGGTGTTCAAGAAGAAACACTTGTGGCGATAAGTGTAGAAAGAAGTTTAGACATGATCATTGGCTTATTGGGTGTTTTGAAAGCCGGGGCTGCTTATGTTCCTGTTGACCCAAGCTATCCGTTTGAGCGCGTACAATATATCTTGGAAGATACACAAGCTGCTTTGCTGCTGACACAAGAGCATTTGGTAGAAAAATTTATTAATCATCGCTGTGACGTTATTGGGTTAGAGTCTCTTGGTCAACGACTATCATCGCATGCCGCCTCAGTGGAAAACCCAAAGTTTCCGACAAAATCAACTCATTTGGCGTATGTTATCTATACCTCTGGATCTACAGGGCAACCCAAGGGCGTTGCCATTGAACACCGAAGTGTTGTTAACCGCCTCTTATGGATGCAATTGCAATATCAATTAACAACCCAAGACAAAGTATTACAGAAAACCTCCTTTAACTTTGACGTTTCAGTATGGGAGTTTTTTTGGCCGTTACAAGCGGGTGCTCAACTTGTAATTGCATTACCAGATATCCATCAAGATCCTAGATTAATACAAGAGGCTATTCGTTTTCATCATATTTCAGTCATACACTTTGTCCCCTCTATGTTACAGCTGTTTTTAACCAATGGTTCAAAAGAATGCACTAGCTTAAGACTTATTTTCACGAGCGGTGAGGCTTTGTCATATGAGGTGATGCAGCATTGTTTAAGAGTACTACCAGTTGCAAGGCTGCATAATCTTTATGGACCAACTGAAGCAGCGATTGACGTTAGCCATTGGGATTGTCGTGATTTTCAAGATAAAAATATTGTGCCAATTGGCAAACCCATAGCTAATATTCAACTTTACATCTTGGATCAGTTTAGAAAAGTGGTTCCTGTCGGCGTACCTGGTGAGTTGCATATAGCGGGAGTGGGTCTTGCGAGAGGTTATTTGAATAAACCTGAGCTAACGGCAGATTGTTTTATTTCAAATCCTTTTTCTACTGAAAAAACCAACGCAAAATTGTATCGCACCGGCGATTTGGCTCGATATTTGCGTGATGGCAATATTGAATATTTAGGACGAATTGATCATCAGGTAAAAATGAGAGGCCTCAGAATAGAGTTGGGAGAAATAGAATTCTATTTAAGACAGTACCCTCAAGTTCAAGATGTGGTCGTGATTGCCCGCGAAGAAGCCAGCTCTCAACACTTAGTTGCTTATATTGTCCCTAAAAATAGCGCTATCGCAGGAAACTTGGTTGATATATTAACACAATTTTTAACTCAGAAATTACCCAATTACATGATACCAAGCATTTTTGTTTTACTAGAAAAGCTGCCTCTCAATGCGAATGGGAAATTAGACAGAAAGGCACTTCCGACACCAGATATGTATCATAGAAGTCGTGACGATACTTTTGTTGCGCCTCAAAGGGAAATCGAAAAAACCTTAGCCACATTATGGTCGGGGTTGCTAGCCTTACCCTTAGAACAAATAGGCATAAAAGATAACTTTTTCTATCTAGGCGGACATTCTCTATTGGCGACTAAGCTTTGTACTGCAATCAGTCATACTTTTAAAGTAGAATTACCTTTGAAAGTTATTTTTGATAATCCCAAGATATATGATTTAGCACAGAGAATAGACTCCGAAAAAGAGGCTTCAAAATCTCAAGTTACTGTTCTAACGCCACAAGTACGACCGCAAAATATTCCTCTTTCGTTCTCACAAGAACGATTATGGTTTATAGACCAATTGTTGCCAAATAATCATATTTATAATATCCCTGTTGCCATGACGCTTGCAGGTACAGTGAATATATCAGCATTAAAGCAAGCATTTCAAAGTTTGCTCAATAGACATGAGGTTTTACGGACACAGTTTGTTGGTCATGAAGGCATTGCAGAGCAAATTATTATGTCGCAGTGTCAGTTTGATTTGGTTGAGTTGAATGTTCGAAGCGTTGCAGAAGATAAAAGTATTCAAGAAGCGCTCCAAATTTGCGAAGCGGAAGTGATGAGACCATTTGATTTGAGCAAAGCACCTTTGATACGTGGTCTTCTTGTTACCTTATCTCCAGATAAGTATCTTTTACTTATTTGTATGCATCATGTGGTTTCTGATGGGTGGTCCATTGAAATCATGCTCAAAGAGTTGAGTGAATTTTATAATCATTTTTCTTTTCAAAAAACAGTAACGTTAGATACACTACCTATTCAATATGCGGACTTTGCTTTATGGCAAAAAAACTGGTTGCAAGGAGCTGTTCTCACTCAACAATTACAATATTGGCGCAAGCAGTTGGCAGATGTTCCACAAGCATCGTATTTGCCTATAGATAAAAATAGACCAAGCAATCTTACTTATCACGGAGGAAATGTTACTCAGCATATTGAGATTGATTTGAGTAAAGCATTGAAACGTTTCGGTGATGTAAACCGTGCTAGTTTATTTATGGTGTTGTTGGCGGCGTTAAATGTGCTTTTCTATCGTTATAGCGAACAAAAAACCATTGTCATTGGTTCACCCATAGCCAATAGACACTATAGTGGCGTTGAAAACTTAGTTGGTTTTTTTTCGAATACCTTAGCATTGAAATGCGATCTGAATGATGAGTTAACGTTTACTGAATTGCTTACTCAAGTAAGAGCGATGACTTTGGACGCCTATGCTCATCAAGATATTCCATATGAACAATTGGTTGATCAGGTACATATCCCTTGGCGGGTTAATCAACAACCTTTGTTCCAAGCGATGTTGATCATACAAAACACTGAGCAATCGGTTTTAAACGTCGAGGGAATAAAGAGTGAGCCAGTAGCCATTCATTATCCTGTAGCAAGATTTGATTTATCCATTTTTGCTACAGAACTTGCCGACCAGCGCATTCGCCTTGAATGGGTATATGCAACCGATTTGTTTGAAGAAGAGACTATTGTTCGTATGTCTCATCTTTTTGATACACTCCTAAGCGGGATCGTGAAGCATGCCTATGAAAAAATCACTCATCTACCTTGGATAACCGAAACCGAAAAATGCGAGTTATTGGCATGGAACCAAACGCAGACTTTTTATCCTGCAGATAAATTAATTCATGCGCTGTTTGAAGAGCAAGTTGATAGAACGCCCAACAGGTCTGCCATTCAGTTTGGCAATCAGGTTCTTACCTACACAGAATTGAACAAGAAGTCTAACCAATTGGCTTATTATTTAAGAAGCTGTGGCGTCAAGCAAAATACTTTAGTTGCTATATGCTTTGAACGTTCATTAGAGATGATTGTTGCACTATTGGGTATTTTAAAAGCCGGTGGTACTTATGTTCCGATGGACTTTAAATACCCGAAAACCAGGTTGGAATATTTTCTGAAGGACACAAAATCTCCATTTTTATTAACAACAGAACATGTTTTGACGCGCTTACCTTGGTTACAGAAATATAGAGACGAAGTAAAAATGCAGAGTGCAGACCCATTTTTGATGATAACGTGGGAAGCCTTTTCTCTAGTGCATAACGAATACGATACCCATAATCCTGTAACACCAACTTGCTCGAAACCTCTTGCCTATGTAATTTATACATCAGGTTCTACCGGAAAGCCCAAAGGTGTGTGTGGAACCCATTATGGTATGGTGAACCGGTTGACTTGGTCGTGGCAAGCTTTACCGTTTGTAAGTGGTGAGACCTGTTGCCAAAAAACCTCTTTGAATTTCGTTGACCATGTTGCAGAGATATTTTCTCCTTTGTTGCAAGGCGTTCCGTTGGTTTTATTATCTAGTCGTGCGGTAGATAATGTGGATATTCTCCAAATGATTGATGATATCGCGATGAATCACATCACGAGAATTACCCTGGTTCCCTCTCTGTTAAAAGCTCTCTTAGATCAGGATTTTTCTGAACTGACCAAATTGAAACACCTCAAGTATGTGTTTTGCAGTGGCGAAGCGCTACCTCCACTGTTAGCCCAGCGTTTTTATGAGGTCATGCCAAACGCGAACCTGGTCAATATTTATGGTTCTTCAGAGGTGAGTGCTGATGTAACTTACCATAAAGTATCTAAAGGTGTGCAAGCTTATTTTCGAGAAGGACTAGCGCAGGTTAAAACAGTATTGCCGATCGCTGAAGCTGGCCTGATTACTACACCTTTTGTCGAATTAGAGACGCTTAAAAAGCAATTCATGCACAGCAACATGCCAGAGACACCTATTGTATATCAGCAGTATTACCAAGCACTGCTCGAACACGTTTTACCATACATTGTGAATACGGCTTCACCAAATTATATTGGACATATGACGTCGGTATTACCTGCTTTTACTCATGATTTGAGTAAGATGATAAGTCTATTGAATCAAAATGTTGTTAAAATTGAAACGTCTAAATCACTCACTTTTTTGGAAAGACAAGTTGTAGCAATGCTACATCGAAGTTTTTATGATTTTGATGATCATTTTTATGAAACGCATATCCAAAGTGCGATGAGCAATCTAGGTGTCGTGGTGTCTAATGGTAGTTTGGCTAACCTAACTGCGCTTTGGGTTGCACGTAATTGTAGTTTTCCTGCCGATGGTGTCTTCACCGGGATAGCGGAAGAGGGGTTTGGAGCAGCACTTGCCCACTATGGTTGCCAAGCGAGCGTTATTTTGGCTTCTCCTCTTCTTCATTATTCTTTTGAAAAAACGGCGTCTGTTTTAGGCGTGGGTAAAAAACATATTACTCATTTGCAACTGACATCCGATAACCGAGTAGATATTGAGGCACTCAGAACGCAAATTGTAAGATACAAAACTGAAAACAAATCTATATTGGCATTGGTAGCTATCGCGGGCGCTACGGAAACAGGTAGCATAGATCCCTTGCGTGAGATGGCTGCAATTGCGCGGGAATTTGATATTCATTTTCATGTCGACGCTGCCTTTGGTGGGCCAGTAATTTTTTCTGAGCAACATAAACATGTATTGCAAGGTATTGAATATGCTGACTCCATAACCTTGTGCGGGCATAAGCAACTGTATTTACCGATGGGTATGAGCGTATGTCTTTTTAAAGATCCCCAAAAAGCTCGCTCTATTTACAATACGGCTGACTATCAAGCAACCCTTGAGAGTTTTGATTTTGGCAAATCGTCACTGGAAGGATCCCGTTCTGCTGTATCTTTGGGTTTACATGCCGCAATCCATCTTATTGGTAAAGAAGGATATGCTCACTTAATCATGAAAGGTATTGAGCGTGCTCAATATTTAAAGCAGTGTATCCTTAACAATGAAGGGTTTGAATTAATTCTAGATCCCTGTATTAATATAGTAAATTATCGCTATATTCCCAAAAAATACAGAGAAAAAGTTAAAAACGCTACGGTTTCAGCCGAAGAGAATATGGCTATTGATGACGCTAACACGCTCTTGCAGACTCAACAATTTAAAGAGGGCCAAACGTTTGTATCAAAAACGCATGTTCCCACGAGTAGATATCCTTATGGCGTGCAAACGTTAAGAGTTGTTCTCTGCAATCCATTGACCACCGTAGAAAATATTCATCTGGTATTACAAGATCAATTGAATATTGCAGCGCGCTACATTGAGCACGAGCATCAGCATGTCTCTCTGGTCATCTCGGGCACCTGTAGCGCTGCTTCACAGCCTGTAACGGTCTCAATTGGCAAGCCCATTGCGAATACTGAGCTATATATTTTAGATAAACATTTGCAACTCTTGCCCATTGGGGTAGCTGGAGAATTGTATGTTGGGGGCGTTAATTTATCCCCTGGCTATTTTAACCAACCAGAACTTACTGCCGAAAAATTTATTCAGCATCCGTTTCAACCTGATTCCGGAAAAAAAATTTTCAAAACAGGCGATTTGTGTCGTTGGCATGAAAGCGGACATATTGAGTATTTGGGGCGATTGGATCAGCAAGTCAAAATTCGTGGCATGCGTATTGAGCTGGGAGAGGTTGCTTATGCATTGCACCAGCATGCTCAAGTACAAGATGCTGTGGTTTTGGTGAAAGCATCCAATGCGCAAGAAAAGATATTAATAGCGTTTGTGGTTGCAAAAAGTCGAGTGATTAAGGGTGTGCTTGCTCGGGAATTTATTGCGGAATTGAACCGCTATCTCGCTGAACAATTGCCAGATTATATGATCCCTCAGCAAGTGATGTTGTTGGATATTTTACCGCTGAACCCCAATGGCAAAATAGATCGCAACGCTTTGCTGAGTCTCGATACTGATGACAACCGTATTCTAGATGACTTCGCATCTGCAGAAAATGTAATCCAACAGAAAATTATTGCTGTTTGGGCTGAAGTACTAAATATAGAAGTGAGTCAAATAAGTCTCAATGATAGTTTTCTTGCTTTGGGTGGACATTCATTGTTGGCGACTAGACTCCAATCTAAGCTTAGCCAAGCTTTAAAAATAAAGATTGATCTTAGGACGATTTTTGATAAGCCAACTGTAAGGGAGTTAGCGAATTTTATTCAAGAATTAGAGGGTGCAGATCTGACTACAAATATTGCGGCACTGGAATTATCCCAACTCAACGATATTTTGTTAGAAGACGATGTGCTCGATGAGGTCATAGTGTAAGTAAACTTAAATGGAAACCATTCAGCACCTTTCAAGGAAACGCCATATTTGGCGCATCTTGAACGAAAAGATTTCTTAAAAATGCTCACATACCTATGTATGCTGCGCTTTTTCAGAAATCTTTTCGTTCAACCTGCACTCAAATCTGACGTTTCTCCGAGCGTCAAGAATTGTGGTGAATAGTTACCTTAGATGAAGCTGTGTTGACAGCTCATCTGCTATTTTCAGGAAACGGAATGCTAAAAAAATCAATGGATACGCTTATATCTGAGGCCGAATCCAATAACGTAGAAAGCCAATATCAATTAGGGATGCTTTATCTTGAAGGTAAAGCACTGAAGAAAGACATTCAGAAAGCGCTCGCTTATTTTGTAAAAGCTGCAGAATTACAACACGGTCCTTCGGCATACAAAGCAGGCCAACTCTACGAGAAAATCGGCAATCTTATTAATGATAAAATGCAGCAAATGCAGTTTCAGAAAAAATCAGTTTTTTATTATGAGCTTGCGGCTGGTTTGGGGAGTATAGAAGCAAAACAAAAGTTGGTTCAAAATACTCCTCCTGTGCTGATTCCACAAGATCGTCTTGCGCAGTTGCCCTTATCGTTTGCGCAGCAAAGACTGTGGTTTATTGAGGAGTTATTGCCTAATAATAGTATTTATAATATTTTTTCTACCTCAAAGTTACGAGGAAAATTAAATCTACCTGCTTTAGAGAAATCATTTCAAAGTTTATTGAGCCGGCATGAGGTTTTACGCACCCAATTTATTAGTCATTCGGGTATTGCCAATCAAGTTATAGTTTCGCCGGCTTCGTGCCCATTCAAGTTGAACCTGGTTGATTTACAATCTGTCCCAGTGGAAACACAACAAGTTGAGCTCATTCGTATCTGTGAAGCGGAAGTATTAAAACCTTTTCGTTTAAATAAAGCGCCGCTATTGCGTGGATTAATGATTCAACTAGCTAAACATGAGCATGTATTGTTGGTATGCGCGCATCATATTGTTTCCGATGCTTGGTCATTTGAGATCATTGCAAGAGAATTGAGCATATTTTACAATCATTATGCTTTTCAACAGGCCTTAGACTTAAAACCTTTGGCGATTCAGTATGTGGATTTTACGATATGGCAGAGACAGTGGCTGCAAGGTGATGTCCTAGATAATCAACTACACTATTGGCAGAAACAGTTAGAGAATATTCCAGAGTCACTCAATCTACCGACTGATAAAACGCGGCCTCCAAAGTTAAGTTATCAAGGGGCTATCCATGAACTGAAAGTGGAAACAGCGGTAACGCAGCAGCTCAGAATTTTAGGCGAGCAAGAACAAGCGACTTTGTTCATGGTGTTTTTATCGGCATTGAATACTTTATTATATCGCTATACGCATCAAGAAACTATTGTAGTAGGGACTCTAATAGCCAATCGTCATCATCAAGAAATAGAGGAGTTAATCGGTTTTTTTGTGAATACCTTGGCGTTACGGACTGATTTTGAAGATGGTGTAACATTTAGACAAATATTAAAGCAAGTGAGAAAAAACACTTTAGATGCGTATGCCCATCAGGATTTACCGTTTGAACAATTGGTTGAGCATTTACAAGTTTCACGAAGTGTCAATCGTCACCCACTGTTTCAAGTTGCTTTGGTATTACAAAACAACAAGCCAGTTACTTTTGATCTGCAAGGTATTGCAGTTCGTCCGCTTCGCATCCATTATCCGATTGCAAAATTTGATCTTGCTTTGGTGATCATTGAAAACGAGCAAGGACATTTACAACTTGAATTCGAATATGCCACTGATTTATTTGAAAAGAACACGATAGAGAGAATGGGAGAGCATTTTAAATGTTTGTTGGCTGCAATAGTAGAACGGCCGGATCAACCGATTACTGAATTGCCATTATTGTCGACTCTCGAGAAAAACAAATTATTATTGGAATGGAATCAAACACAAACTACTTACCCAAACAATAAAACCATTTTTCAACTTTTTGAAGAACAAGTAGAAAAAACACCCGAAAATCCTGCCGTAACTTTTTCTGGGGAAACATTAACCTACAGAGAATTAAATCACAAAGCCAATCAATTGGCGTATTGTTTACGAGATTGTGGTGTTCAAGCTGAAACATTAGTGGCCATTAGTGTAGAAAGAAGCTTGGATTTGCTCGTGGGGTTGCTGGGTATTTTAAAAGCAGGAGGAGCTTATGTGCCTTTGGTGCCTCATCACCCTCCCGAGCGTTTAAAATACATGCTAGACGATACGCAGGCGACTATATTATTAACCCAGTCGCATTTGTTGCCGCAATTTCCAGACTATAAAAACAAAATAGTTTTGTTAGACAGAGAACTTTTTCACTCTAAGATGGACAATCCCGTTATTTTGGCAGGGCCAAATAATCTGGCTTATGTGATTTATACATCTGGGTCAACGGGTAAGCCAAAAGGTGTGATGGTGCCTCATGGTGGTGTGGTGAATGTGTTGGTAGACCTTGCCTCGAAGACAGAGTTGTCAGCTCAGGATACATTGGTAGCTATTACCACAATTGGTTTTGATATTGCAGGTCTTGAACTTTATATGCCATTGATAAAAGGGGCTCATATTATTATTGCAGAGCCTCGGCATATGCTTGATGGAGAGGCGTTAGCGAGCTTATTAAATGACACAGAAGCTACAATGTTGCAGGCCACACCAGCAACGTGGCGATTGTTAATTGATGCTGGTTGGAAAATAAACAATACTCTGAAATTATTATCTGGCGGTGAGGTGTTGCCTGTAGATATCGCCAATACCTTGCTTGATAAAAAGCAAAAAGTATGGAATTTTTACGGACCAACAGAGACTACGATTTGGTCCACGTCACAACGGATCGAATTTAAAAATAAGGTCAATATTGGTAAACCCTTGGCGAATACAAAACTATATATTCTTGACCAACACTTGCAACCAGTGCCACAAGGTATTGCGGCTGAGCTTTATATTAGTGGCATTGGGGTGACACGAGGCTACTTAAATCGTCCAGATTTAACCGCTGAGAAGTTCATTGTGAATCCATTTTCTACTGAGGCAGAACGAGCACAAGGGTTATATTCAACCTTATATCGAACCGGCGATTTCGCACGCTATTTGCCAGATGGTGATGTTGAATATCTGGGAAGAATAGACCAGCAAGTTAAAATAAGAGGATTTAGAATAGAGCTGGGAGAAATTGAGTCTGTTTTAAGGCAACATCAAGAAGTCTGTGACACCGTCGTTATTGCGCAAGGGGAAACTTATGAGCAGCAGCGCATCGTGGCCTATGTCGTTCTTTACCCTACTTCCAACGAAGCGCAAGGGCAATTAGTTAATGATTTGAAGCAACTTCTAGAGCGTCAATTACCGGCATATATGGTGCCCAGTGCTTTTATAGTATTAAAAAAGATACCCTTAAATACGAATGGAAAAATAGACAGAAACGCATTGCCAGCTGCAGACATATCTTATCGCAATGCACAGGAGGTGTATGTTGCCCCCAGAAATGATTTTGAACAACAGTTGGTTGAAATTTGGTCCGCACTCTTAAAAATTAAAGCAGAACATATTAGTGTTCAGGATAGTTTTTTCCGGCTAGGGGGGCACTCCCTATTAGCAACTTGTTTACGATCTTCGATAAACCAGGTTTTCAAAGTTGAGCTGGCTTTACATGTTTTCTTTGATTTTCCCTCTATTCAAGGTTTGGCTGAGCAAATTGAAGCAGCGACTGGCAAAGCCCTTATTGGCATGCCAATGATTAGCTCACAATTGCGACCTCGGTCTATTCCTCTGTCGTTTGGTCAAGAACGTCTGTGGTTTGTTGACCAATTATTGCCTAATAATTCTATTTATAATATTCCTCTAGCTATGACGCTCAAAGGAACAGTACAGGTTACAGCTTTAGAACAATCGTTCTTAAGCTTAATCACTAGACATGAAATATTGCGTACCCGATTTATCAGCCATGCAGGGATTGCCGAGCAAAGGGTTATTCCAATGTCTGCTTGCCAATTTAGATTGTCGCAGCTGGATTTAAGAGCTGCTTCAAAGACCGAAAAAAAACTAGCTATCAGTCAAATTTGCGAAGCGGAGGCATTAAAACCATTCGATTTAAGTCAAGAACCTTTACTTAGAGCGCTGCTGCTTACTCTGGATGAGGGCGAGTATTTATTGATGCTTTGTATGCACCATATTATTTCTGATGGCTGGTCTATCCAAATCATAGCAAAAGAACTCAGTCAATTTTACAATCATTATGCTTTCCAACAGGCCTTAGACTTAAAACCTTTGGCGATTCAGTATGTGGATTTTACGATATGGCAGAGACAGTGGCTGCAAGGTGATGTCCTAGATAATCAACTACACTATTGGCAGAAACAGTTAGAGAATATTCCAGAGTCACTCAATCTACCGACTGATAAAACGCGGCCTCCAAAGTTAAGTTATCAAGGGGCTATCCATGAACTGAAAGTGGAAACAGCGGTAACGCAGCAGCTCAGAATTTTAGGCGAGCAAGAACAAGCGACTTTGTTCATGGTGTTTTTATCGGCATTGAATACTTTATTATATCGCTATACGCATCAAGAAACTATTGTAGTAGGGACTCTAATAGCCAATCGTCATCATCAAGAAATAGAGGAGTTAATCGGTTTTTTTGTGAATACCTTGGCGTTACGGACTGATTTTGAAGATGGTGTAACATTTAGACAAATATTAAAGCAAGTGAGAAAAAACACTTTAGATGCGTATGCCCATCAGGATTTACCGTTTGAACAATTGGTTGAGCATTTACAAGTTTCACGAAGTGTCAATCGTCACCCACTGTTTCAAGTTGCTTTGGTATTACAAAATAATCAGCTTGCTACATTTACCTTGCAAGGCGTAAATACGGAACCGCTACGCGTGAATTACCCGATTGCAAAATTTGATTTGGCTTTGGTCATCATAGAAGGGGAACAGGGCGATTTACAATTTGAATTTGAATATGCTACGGATTTATTTGATCCAAATACAATTGAAAAAATGAGCAAGCATTTTGAACAATTGCTAACTGGCATAGTGCAATATCCAGATCAGGCTGTTGCTAAATTACCGTTGCTAACGCTCTTTGAGAAAAACAGCTTAGTCCTTGGGTCGCATCACACTCCGGTTGTTTATCCACACAAGAAAACAATTCATCGACTTTTTGAAGAACAAGTGGCAAAAACACCTGATAAGATCGCAGTTGTGTGTGCAGAATCACATTTGACTTACACACAATTAAATCAAAAAGCGAATCAGTTAGCCCGATATTTGCAGGATTGTGGAGTTACAGCCGAAACCCTAGTTGGAATTTGCGTAGAAAGAAGCCTTGATTTGATGGTGGGGATATTAGGTATTTTAAAAGCTGGGGGGGCATATGTACCTTTGGCATCTGACTATCCTAAAGATCGTTTGCAATATATGTTGGAAGACAGTCAAACTGCGTTATTATTAACTCAATCACATTTGGTTGCACGATTTGATACTTACAAAAGTAAAATAATTGCATTAGATACAGATACATCTAGTCAGGCAAATTCTCACGAGAATCTACCTGATATAGCCGAGCCCAATCATTTGGCTTATATCATCTATACGTCGGGCTCGACTGGCAAGCCGAAAGGCGTGATGATCCCCCATGCAAATGTTCATCGACTGTTTTTATCCACGACAGAGTTATATCATTTTAGTGAAAAAGACGTTTGGACTTTATTTCATTCATATAGCTTTGATTTTTCGGTGTGGGAAATCTGGGGTGCGTTATTTTTTGGCGGAAAACTCATTATTGTTCCAGAAAATACAGCTAAAAATGTTGAATTATTTTATCAATTATTGGTTGCGCAAAAAGTGACGGTATTGAATCAAACACCTTCTGCTTTCTATGCATTACAAGAATATGATGACTTAATGGATGATAGCAAACAACAGAAGTTAAGTTTAAAATGGATTATTTTTGGTGGTGAAGCATTACAGGTCAGCCGTCTAAGAAATTGGTTCTCACGCTATGGTGTGGACTGTCCCAAATTAGTAAATATGTACGGGATTACCGAAACCACAGTTCATGTGACACACCAACACATTACTTCTCTAGATGATAACGGTCTAGGGGACCCTCTAAATGACTTATCTCTATTTATTTTGGATCAATATTTGGCGCCTGTTCCTGTGGGTATTACAGGAGAGCTTTATGTAGGGGGAGCAGGGTTAGCTCGGGGTTATTTGAACCAACCACAACTGACAGCAGAACGATTTATCGAAAACCCATTTCCTCAAAAGGAGTTGTCTTCTCGACTTTATCGTACCGGAGATTTGGTCAGGCGTTTATCAACGGGGGCATTGCAGTATATTGGACGTCAAGATAACCAGGTAAAAATAAGAGGTTACCGTATAGAGCTTGGAGAGATAGAAAGAGTGCTACAAATTTGTAGCAATGTTAAAACGGCAGCAGTTTTATTGGGCAAAGAGGAAGAAGGGAAGCATTTAATTGCTTATGTCGTACTTGAGAAGAAACAAGGCCAGGCGATGCCAGCAGACCAAGCGATTGCTCAATTAAAACGACATGCCCAAGAACACTTACCGCTGTTTATGATACCGACACATTACAGGTTGTTGGATGTCATGCCGTTAACAAGCAATGGGAAGTTAGACTTAAAGCTTTTACAAAATATGGGTGGAGGAGCGACTAATGCGATTGCTTACGAACAGCCTAAAACGCACTCAGAAAAAATGCTCGCTCGGATTTGGTCAAAGGTGTTAGGGGTTAAAGAGATTGGTTTATACGATCATTACTTTGAATTAGGCGGGGACTCGATTCGTAGTATTCGTGTTGTCGCCCTCGCACGCCAGGAAGGATTATCACTGTCTGTTGCAGATATATTTCAATATCCTGTTTTAATAAGACTAGCTGCTCAAGCGCAAGCATATTTTGGTTCAGAAACATCGGAATTAGAACCATTTTCACTTGTTCAAAATGAAGAAAAATCAAAATTACCGGCACATCTTGAAGATGCCTATCCATTAACAATATTACAATCAGGTATGTTATTTCATAGTCATTACACTCCAGAACATGCCATCTATCAAGATACGTTTAGCTACGAAATAAAAGGGCCATGGCATGCTACTGGGTTCCGGTTGGCTTTGAATAGCTTGTTTCAACGTCATGAATTACTTCGGACAGCATTCGAACTAGAAAAGCACTCGGAGCCGTTGCAGTATATTTATAAAAAAGTTGATGTGGATATGTGTGTTTTGGATTGGAAACACTTACCTAAAAAAGAACAAGAAATTGGTTTAAAGCAGTGGTTTGAGCAAGAAAAGCAACAAAGATTATCTTTGAATCATGCGCCATTGATGCGTTTTACTATTCATAGTCTCTCGGATACCCATTTTCAATTCGGATTTACTATGCACCATGCTATTTTAGATGGTTGGAGCGTTGCTTCGATGGTCACCGAGCTATTGAACGATTACAGCACCTTACTTGAGGGGGGTGATTGTCGTGTTGTTTCACCTTTGGCGATTAAATTTAGGCAATATGTTGCTCTAGAGATAGCCATCAGAAAGGATAAGCGTCAAATTGATTTTTGGAGAAATTATTTAGTCGATGCAAGTTATTTGAACTTGCCTAAAATGATCCCACCATCGGATAAAATAATAAGCAGGAGAACCGCTGCCAGCTACCGCATGGTACTTGATTCAAAGTTGGTGCAATTATTACAAGCGACATCTGCGCAGCTAAGTGTGCAAATAAAGACGTTGTTTCTCACCGCTCATTATCGTGTGCTTGCGGTATTGGGTGGACAAAATGATGTTATGGGTGGCTACTTACAAAATGGTCGACTTGAGCAGCTTGATGGGGACAAAATATTGGGATTATTTCTTAATACAGTTCCATTAAGGATCAATGTAAGTGGTCATTCTTGGCGAGAACTGGTTGAAAAAGTTTATAAATCTGAGCAAGAAATCACCAATTTTCGGCGCTATCCTTTGAGTGATATTCAAAAAATCAACGGCAGTAAAGAATTGTTTGAGGTGGCATTCAATTATGTCAATTTTCATATCTATCAAAAATTAGCGACCGACCAAATCGCTATTGTGTCTAGCACCATGTATGAAGAAACAAATTTTGCCTTGGGCATTACCTTTTTTGGAATGGGAGCAGATAGCTATGGGTTTAAAATAGATTATGACCCGCAGCTATTTGATCAATCCACCATAAAAGAGTATGGCGATTACTATAAGCGCAGCTTGGAACAATTGGTGAATGATGTTGAAAAAGATTTTCGAAACCAATCTATTTTATCACTCGATGAGTATCACCAGTTTTTAACAAGATGGAACGTACCGTCGACTAGACCTATCAAGAATAAAACCATCCATCAACTTTTTGAAGAGCAAGTTGCAAAAACTCCCGAGCACATTGCAATCGTATTTAAGCAACAAAAACTCACTTACCGTGAATTGAATCATAGATCTAATCAACTGGCGAGATATATAAAGCATCAATATCAAGTCGCTACGCGCGAAGAAATAAACCCTGATAGTTTAATAGTGATGTGTCTAGAACGTAGCATTGAAATGATAGTCAGTATTTTTGGAATACTGAAAGCCGGAGCCGTATACGTGCCTATCGATCCTGACTATCCGCAAGAACGTATCCAATTTATACTGGAAGACACCAACGCAAATATTATTCTGACGCAGCAATATCTGCTAGATAAATTGCCCGTTTTGAGTAAGGATACGTGTTCGGATCAAATTATCTGTTTAGATCAAGAAGCTCAGAAGATTGAAAATTATGATCGGTCTAATTTGGCGTTAAGTAGTTTTTTTAAAGATTTAGTGTATGTAATTTATACTTCAGGGTCGACCGGAAAACCCAAAGGGGTTATGGTGACTCATCAAAATTTAGTTAACTCGTTGCACGCCAGGAATGAATTTTATAAAACCTATCCTAAAAGTTTGCTTTTATTACAATCAATTTCAGTTGATACGGCCAATATCAGTTTATGTTGGCCTTTGTTAAATGGCGGTACTTTGGTTATCCCTCAAACAGATGAGTTATTGGATTTATGGGCTTTGTCTACGTTGATTGATGAAAATCGCGTTGATCACATTCTGTGCACACCTTTGTTATATAATGAATTGCTAGATAACCTATCTGTTGAAGACGAAAAACATCATTTAAGCACATTGAAAACGGTGATTTTGGGAGGAGAAAAATGGCCGAGGTTATTGTTACAAACTCATCAAAGCAAATTACCAAATACCTATTTATTTAATGAGTTTGGGTTGACTGAAGGTACGGTATGGAGCAGTGCTTCAATGGTTTTTAATGTTGCCACTCAGAGCCTTCACAATCCAGCAAGCATTGGACGACCTGGTTTTAATATGCAGCTCTATATTTTAGACTCAAACTTACTACCTGTGCCTTTAGGCGTGACGGGCGAGTTGTATATTGGTGGCGTAGGCGTAGCCAAAGGGTATCTAAATCGTGCTGATTTAACCGCGGAAAGATTTGTTTCAAATCCTTTTGTGAATCAAGAAGAATCAGCTGAAGGAACGAATGCACATTTGTATAAAACAGGAGATTTAGCGCGTTATTTTTCAAATGGTGATATTGAATATTTAGGTCGAGCTGATAATCAGGTTAAAATCAGGGGTTATAGAATAGAGCCAGGTGAAATTGAACATGTTATTAGACAAACAGTTGAGGTCAAGGACGTTATAGTAGTGGTGCGTGAAGATGACCCAGGTAAGAAACAGTTGGTGGCCTATATTGTCACGCAAGATGGCTTGTTAGTAGATGAAGCCGCACGGAAATTTAAAGAAAATCTACAGCAGTTATTAGGCAGCAAATTACCTGAATATATGGTTCCTAGTGCGCTGGTGTTAATCGATAAGTTTCCTTTAAATCAAAATGGAAAGATAGATAACACCGCTTTACCTCTACCTGAAAAGTACCCCATGAATGCCAAGGAAGCTCGCGTGGCAGCACGTAATCAGATAGAACAAACCCTTACGGAAATATGGTCGGAATTATTAAAAATACCAGTCCTTGATCTCAGTATTTATTATAATTTCTTTAACTGTGGCGGTGACTCTATCATCAGTATTCAATTGGTTGCTCGTGCGCGTGCAAAAGGGATTCAGCTTACGGTAAAGCAAATTTTTGAGCATCCAACGATTGCTGCGATGGCAGAGGTGGCGAATACGCAGCGCAGTGCTTCAATGATAAGCCAAAAAAGGATGACGGGACTGATCCCCTTGACGCCGATCCAATCTTGGTTTTTTGATATGGGATTTGCAGATCTACAGCATTTTAATCAGTCTTTTTTGTTGATAAGTTCGGAGTGTCTGGATGACACCTATTTGGAATTGGCTTTACAAGCGCTTGTAAAGCACCATGACATTTTGAATGCCTATTACATGGGTGATGAAAAAAATCAATGGCAGCAATTCATCAAACCAGAAGAAGATGAGTATACGATTTGTAGCAAATTAGATGTGAGTCATCTTCATCAGGATGAGCAAGCTAAGGCTATTACGGACTATTGCACCTGTATTCAAGCATCATTAAATATTCAACAAGGCGTTTTATTCAAGGCTGTCATATTTAGTTTAGGCGAAAATCAACCTCAGCGCTTACTGCTTGCGGTACATCATTTAGTGGTTGATGGTGTTTCATGGCGTATCTTATTAGAAGACTTGGCTGCAGCTTATGCGCAAATTAAAAATCAACAAAAATTGCAGTTACCACCGAAGAGCCATTCCTACCAAGCCTGGGGCTTAGCGTTACAAGCATTTTCAAGCTCCGAGATGTTGCAGCGTCAATTGGCTTATTGGTTAAGCCCGAGTGCATCAGATATGGCCGCGTTACCAGTGGATTGTAATCCGCTCACGCAGGAAGAGGCGCCTGCAAAGGTATGTCGAGTGGTGCTAGATAACGCAACAACGCTTGCTTTATTACAACAAGCTCCCCAAGCTTATCATACACAAATCAATGATATTTTATTAACGGCTTTGACACAAACTATTTGCCAGTGGAGTTTGCGCTCAACACTTTACTTGTATCTTGAAGGGCACGGACGTGAAACAGAGCTTGTTGACGAGCATTTGGATCTTTCAAGAACAGTCGGCTGGTTTACCAGTATGTTTCCTATTTGTTTGAAAAACGAACACAAAGATATTCCATCGATTTTAAAACATATCAAGGAGCAACTCAGGGACATTCCAGACCGCGGAATTGGATATGGCGTACTCCGCTATATGACCAAAAACAATAACGAAAAAATAAATGAACTTAGGCAATTGCCTTCCCCACAAATTTCTTTTAATTATTTAGGGCAGCTAGATAACTCTGTTAATTCCAATGGTTTTCGTTTAGCACCAGAATTAGTGGGTACCAGTGTCTCTGAAAAAAACAAAGATAATTTGCTGTTTAATATTAATAGTTTTATTGCCAATGGCACATTGATCATTGATTGGAGTTATAGTGTTGTACATTATCATCTTGCGACAGTTGAGGGGTTGGCTGAACGTTTTATAAAAAACTTAAGCGCAATTATTAAACATTGTTGCCAAGATGGAAACTTTGGGTTTACGCCCTCCGATTTTCCACTGGTGGATTTAAATCAGGATCAATTGGATGAATTGATCGGTCATCGAGATACGATAGAAGATATCTATCCACTCACACCGCTGCAGTCCGGATTATTATTTCGTACTATGTACGGTACGCCAGACGACAGTTATTTTGTGCAATTAGCAATGGAAATAACAGGTTATTTAAATGCAAATATATTACACAAAGCTTGGCAAGTCATTTTAGATCATCATGCTGTGTTAAGAACAGGATTTTTTATTGGGGGTGTTGCGGAGCCGCTACAATATATTAGTAAAGGCGTAGTTATTCCCTGGGAAGATTATGACTGGCAAGCAAAAACAGAGGATGAACAACAAAAAAGCTTAGACATGTTGATGCGCGACGAGCGTCAAAAATTATTTGACTTAGAACGTCCACCTTTATTGCGAATTCAGCTTATTAAAAACGCTCAAGACCGTCATTATTTATTGTTTAACAAACACCATATTCTATCGGACGGCTGGTCTTTGCCGATCATACTCAAAGATGTCTTTCAAGCATATGAACAATTATTGGCACAACCCAATGTTTTTCCATGTTTAAGACAAAGCTATAAGTATCGTGATTATGTTGCTTGGCTACAGAAACAAGAGTCCACGAAAGTACAAGAATTTTGGCAACTCTATTTGAAAGGTTATACAGAGCCGACAAGTCTGGTCTCAAAAATAGTACCTGATATAAGGCAAACGTCTGCGCAAACGGAGCAGCAACATGAAGTCTGCGCCATTTCTGTTGAAAAAACCAAAACGCTAAAAGAATTTGCAAAACTACATAATATTACAGTGAATACCTTGCTGCAGGTTGCCTTGGCTTTGCTTATCAAACAATATACACAGCAAGAGGATATTGTCTTTGGTGTAACGGTTTCAGGTAGAACAACTGGTCTTGAACATCAAGATAAAATGATAGGACTGTTTATCAATACGTTACCGTTACGTTTGAAACTTAATCCTAAACAACCTTTACTTGCTTTGTTACATGATGCTCAAAAGCAAATGGTACAACTAAACGACTATTCATATGCTTCTTTGGCAAAAATTCAAGCTTGGTCGGAATTAGGCGCTGGTCAGGCCCTGTTTGACACTTTATTTGTATTCGAAAACTACCCCTTAGATAGTGCGACCAACAAGGATATGTCTGGATTGGACGTAAAGTTTATGAAATCTATGGAGAAAGTCGAGTATCCGCTCGCTATTTTCGTTACGGTTCATGAGCAGTTAGAATGTCAGTTTAGTTATCGAACGGCACTATTTAATGAACAGCACATTCAAAGGCTGATAACGCATTTGCAGGTCTTATTGCAGAGTATTGTGCATAACCCTCAATTATGTCTAGGAGAAGTGTCTTCGTTGCTGCCAGAAGAAAAGACAACACTTCTGACAACTTGGAATCAAACACAAGCCCCTTTTCCCAGAAATAAAACTATTCATCAATTATTTGCAGAACAAGTGGAAAAAACGCCTGACCAGGTTGCTCTTATATTTGAGGAACAAGCGCTTACCTACCAAGATTTAAATCGTAAAGCCAATCAAGTAGCGCATTATTTACAAGGTCTTGGAGTAACAAGAGAAGCCTTGGTTGCTGTATGTTTAGACCGAAGCTTAGACATGATTGTAGGGGTGTTAGGGATATTAAAAGCAGGCGCAGCCTATGTGCCATTAGATCCCTATTATCCAAATGAACGACTCCACTATATGTTGGAAGATTCACAAGCACGAATATTGTTGACGCAATCCGAATTGGTTGGGAAATTTGATGTCTATCAGCACGTCATAATTCAATTAGACAGAGACTGGGATAAGAGTATCGCAGGTCAACTTGAGTCAAATCCAATGACGAGTTCAAATGCCGATGACTTAATTTATGTGATTTACACCTCAGGTTCTACAGGTAAACCGAAAGGCGTATTGGTTGAGCATGCAAATGTGGTGAATTGTGTGTTTGCGATATTAGATAGTACTCATGTTCAGCGAGAGGATGTTTTTTTAGCTGTGACGTCCTTGTCTTTCGACGTTGCTGCTTTAGATTATTATTTGCCCTTCGCACTCGGCGCACGTGTCGTCATTGCAAATCGACAAGCCCAAAGAGATGCTTTCGAGATAATTCGTTTACTTGAACAATATGCGGTGTCTGTGATGCAGGCCACTCCAGCCACATGGCAGGTTTTAATCGACGCGGACTGGCAGAATCATGCTCCTTTTAAAATGTTCACAGCAGGTGAGGCATTATCAAAATATTTAGCAAACCAGTTAAAGAAGAATGGTGAGCTCTATAATATTTATGGACCAACAGAAGCGGCGATTTATGCTACGTTAAGTAAAGTCAACCGTACAGACATTATCACCATCGGTAAACCATTGCAAAATATGCAAACCTATATTTTGGATAAGAATTTGCAACCCGTTCCTATAGGTGCGTTGGGTGAATTGTATATAGGGGGTGCTGGGGTAGCGAGAGGCTATTTAAATAATCCAATCTTAAGTGCTGAAAAATTTATTCCAAATCCTTTTGCATCCTTGCTCGGAACTCAGACTGAAAAACAAGCGAGATTATATAAGACAGGGGATCAAGCGCGTTATTTAGAAGATGGTGACATTCAATTTTTAGGACGTTTTGATGAACAAGTGAAAATCAGAGGTTTCAGAATTGAATTAGGTGAGATAGAAGATGCGCTGTTAAGACATGTTTCAGTTAAAAATGCAGTCGTAACTGCCTTGGGTCCTATACAAAGCGGCAATAAGCAACTGGTCGCTTATATAGTGTTTCATCCTTCCATGATTCAAGGCCAAACAACTGAAACATGTATCGATACTTTACGGCAGGCATTATCAGATCGCTTACCTGATTATATGATGCCCAATTATTTCGTACCGTTAGATGAAATCCCTTTGAATTCGAATGGCAAATTAGATAGAGCAAAATTACCTAAACCAGAACTTATAGGATTGAAACAGAACTATGCGGCGCCCAGAACAGCAGCGGAGAAAGTCTTGGTGACTGTTTGGAGTAAGGTATTAGGGATAAAAAATGTGGGCATCTATGATAATTTCTTTAGTTTGGGTGGAGATTCCATCAAAACCATTCAAGTAGTTTCGCAAATCAAAAAAACTGGTTTTTTCTTAACTCCTAAGCAAATTTTTGATTCACCTACTATTGCTGCACTGTCTCTCCAAATAAACAAGATGCACCAAGCGGTTTCTGAACAAGGAGCGCTTAGTGGCGCATGTGGGTTATTACCCATACAACATTGGTTTTTTGAAGAAAAAATGGCCAATATTAATTATTTCAATCAATCTCAGCTCATCCAGGTCACAGGTGTTTTGCAAAAAGATCGCTTAACACGCGCGTTGGTAAAATTAATGATGCACCACGATGCGCTAAGATTTAAATACCATATTACCGCAGAAGGATGGACACAAACCTATGTGAAAGATGTTGACTTAATAGACATATGGGAAGCTGATTTTCATCAGTGCCAAGATCCTGCCTATTCTTTAGAGCAGTTGGCATTGGAAAAACAAAAACAATTGGATATTCAACAGGGCAAACTTCTATCTGTCGGTATTATTCGTGGTTATAAAGATGAGCATGATCGCCTGTTTATAGTTGTTCATCATTTGGCAATTGACGGTGTCTCTTGGAGAATACTGCTCGCTGATCTACAACAATTGTATCAAGGTGGTGGCGCATTAGGTGACAAAAGCAGTAGTTATCGCGAATGGCATATGGCTTTAGAAACATATGCACGAGCCTCGCAAGCAGATTTGGACTATTGGCTAGAGGTGGAAAAATTAGGACAAAAATTTTCTGTACCGGTTAGCCCAAACCAGATGAGTACCAGACAATCTGATTCCGTCAAACTTGTTTTTACCCAAGAGTGGACCAAACAACTGCTTCAACACAGTTCGTTTGCATACAATACGCAAATCAATGACCTGTTGCTAAGTGCTTTTGCTTTGTGCTTAAAGACCTGGACGCAACAACAAACGGTTGTTTTCCAGCTTGAGGGACATGGGCGTGAAGAACATTTTTTTGAAACAATCGTTGATTTATCTCAAACTGTTGGGTGGTGTACGACGCAGTTTCCAGTAGCTTTACATATAAAAAATGGTGAAACGGAGCATCTAGGTCAACTGATTCAAAGTGTGAAAGAGCAATTACGGGATATTCCGGATAAGGGGCTTAGTTATGGGGTACTGCGTTATTTAAGCCCTACCACAGAAAAGCTGATACTCAAACCACACATTAGTTTTAATTATTTGGGAAATTTTGATGGTTTTGGCCCACAAGAAAACATGTGGCAATTTACGGAGGAAAATCTAGGATCGACAACGGATCCTCTTAATCACTCGCACATACTTCTAAACGTTAACGGCTTCATTATCAAGGAGCATTTACAGTTTGAGTTTGGTTATAGCTCTGCACATTTTACTCAACAAGCCATACGCGAGGTGGCTAAAAATTTTGAGCAAGCTCTTATTGCGTTGATCGCCCATTGTACGCAACAAAAAGAACAAGTGGTTACTTTATCCGACAAGCGATTGTTACCTCTTAGAACAGAGCATAAACCTATAATAACGCTTAATAAGGATGCTAAGAAAAAAGTCGTGCTCATTCACCCTGGACATGGTGGTGCAGAGTCCTATTTTGAGTTTTGCAAACAATTTGATAACACTATCGGGTTTTATTTGATAGAGAATTTTGAGCGGTATAGTAAAGTTGTTTTTAGAAGCATTGAAGAAATTGCTGCCTATTATATCGAGCAATTATCCAATGCCTCTATTGAGGGACCCTATTCGTTAGGTGGATGGTCATTTGGCGGCATTATTGCTTTTGAAATGGCTCAACAACTCCAGACGATGCAAAAAGTAGTTACTAATTTATATCTGATTGATCCTATTCTGCCTTCCGGTCATTATCAGCTAGAAAAACAGAAAGGTCTCCAGGAACAGTTGAAAGAGAATAGTCTACAGTACTATGCATCTTCTTGGATTGGAGAGCATAGAAGTGCTAGCTATCAGCCACAAAGCTACGATGGTCAATGTGAGATATTTTTAAGTAATAGGTTAGATCCTGCGGAAACTCAAAATGACCCCTTACTACATGAGTTGCTCCAAGCCTATACTGCTGATCCGAACTTGATGAATGGTTTTAAAGATAAACTAGGTCATTACACGCCGCATATCCTAAAAACATCGCACAGTAAGATGCTTGTAGGGAAATATGGTGTGTATATTGCTGAGCAAATAGCTGCTGAGCAAAAAAATAAAGTGGTTAATAACGTTATATAAATTTTATAGGTGAGGTTATGTTGAATAAAATTTGCTCATTTGATGGCGCAGTGGCATATGCCGAGCAAGAATTTGAAAAATTGCAGTTAGAGACAATAAAAAAATCGAATGCTTATTTAAATGTTTTCGAATATTACTTGATGGGTACATATCCACCACTCAAGGCGATGAGGTCTATTTCAGCAGAGGAGGTGTTTACGAATGCCAGTGGGGTTTATAATCTTTACCTGCACATTCCTTTTTGTAAGCAGCTTTGTACTTTTTGTCATTTTGCTAAAGAAATTAATCCAAAAGAAAACCGCATTCAGAATTATCTGAATGGATTACATAAAGAAATTGAAATGCTTGCTGCTACATTGGGTCACAAAGCAGAAATTCGGACTATTTTTTTTGGTGGTGGTACGCCATCGTTTTTAAATGCGGCTCAAATTACTCAACTTTTTGCGTGCTTAAATCGGGCATTCGATCTTAAAGAAGGTATAGAGATTACTTTTGAACTCCATCCAGGTTTGATTCGTCAGGAAGATTATGAAGAAAGGATCCAGGTTCTCAAAGCTTGCGGCGTGAACCGGTGGGTTTCTGGCGTACAGTCTATGGATGACAAGATTTTAAAAAAACTGAACCGTGGCCACAATGCCGAAGAGGTGTTGCAATTGATAGATATTTTAAAAAGAAATGGTATCAATAATTTATCACTTGATTTGATGTATGGCTTGCCATACCAAACATTAGAAAACTGGTACGATTCTATAGTAGCGTTGTTGTCTGCAGGTATTGATAAATATAATGTGTTTCCTTTGATGTTTAAAATGTCTGATCCTGTGACATTACATTATATGAAAGAGCCTCATATTTTTCCAAATGAGAAAGAGCGTTTTCTGATGCATTTTATGGCAGAGTATATGTTTTTTCAGAATGAGTTTTCAACTGGACCCATTTTTTATTATTCGAAATCTACTTTGCATTCTCAACAACAAAAAAGTAAATTTGAAGAGATTGAGGAGGTCAATTTGTTGCCTCTGGGCGTCAGCAGTTTTGGTTATGTGGGAGATACTCAATATAACAATCAATTAGAAATTGATAGTTATTTGGCTGCAATTAATAGCGAGCAATTGCCTGTCTATTTGGGTATCACTTTAGATGAAGACGAGAGAATGCGAAGAAATATTATGTTTTCATTGCGTTCAGATGGGATTAATGTAGCCAACTACATCGCTAAATTTGGCAACCATCCTGCGCATATTTTCCCGAAACAATTTGATGAATTAGAGAAATTTGGTTTTATTGAACAAGATGAAGAGCACATTAAATTGACGCGATACGGCGTGTTGTTTGCGGATGGCATAGGGTTATTATTTGTGAGTGATGCGGTAAAAAAATTGGTACAAACAACGAATGAGAGCAGTCAGAACACAATTAGACGAAGTTTGCTAGACAAATATGATTTTTCGCCTATCTCTAGAATTGATCATCAAGACGCTAAAAAACATTTTTTCCAGCCGGCTAAAGAGCTGGCTTAAGTTACATGATCGTTTTTTAACGGTAGGTATCGTCATTTAGGAAGAGAATTAGGTAGGGGGGTAGCCGCAAACCTCAGAAAATTCCGGTTGGTGTTGTAACGGAACAAAAAATCAAATAGCCTTAAATAACCAACAAAAGAATGAATGTAAGGCAAATATTCAGGCGATCAGAATTTTCTGAGGTTTGCGGCTACCTCCCCCATGAAGCAGAGTTTTTTTGCCGCATGCTGATAAACTAGCGCTATATTGAATGAACCTTATTTTGGCAACTTTTAAGTCATTCGCTTTATTTCTGTATTATTTGGGCCTAATTTTATCACTTATTGGCGCACAATATAAGCGATAAGCGTAGCGTCATGTTTATTCCTATTGCCGATATTTTTTTAGCCCTTACTGTAATAAGCATAACCTGATGATAAATCTGGCTCTTCAATAGCACTCGGAATCGCTTGGGCCACATCTTTGGCGGTTCCTGGGCGCTCTTCTGCGCGTTGTGTCCAGC
>CAZVEH010000031.1:0-26402 GCA_964625775.1 uncultured Legionella sp.
ACTTGTATCAATCGATTCTTTAAAAATTGTGCCACACGACAGGAGATCCCTCGCTACGCTCGGGATGACGTGGGGAGTTACAATTATTGTTACGGTATGCCGTACATTCAATAAAAATTTATCGGACAATGATTTATTTATATACGGTAATTCTAGTTGAAATAGAAACCGATACTTTAGACAGCAAATTTTTTCTATAATTTTTTGGTGGGATTTCTCATCAGAAAAACGAACGGTTGCGCTAGGATCAAACATAATTTGATGCTGGTATCAACACATTTTTCAGCAAGTGTTTTTTGTTGACATCACTGTCTTTATTAAAGACTTTGGGTCTTTTATTTAGGCATATTAATATTTTCTTAATGTGGTTTGTATATAATATGATCTTTTTCTTTGGATCGTATCTTATGAGCACAAACTGCCAAGAGATTAATTTTTCGTTGAATTTCTTTTCAATGCTCCAAAAACCAGAGATGCTTAAGAAAAAAACAAAGCATCATGTGGTAGCCATTGATTTTGATGGCTGTACGGACACAAAATTTGCTCGCGCTAAATTGAGCGATGCGATTGCCAATGATGTGATCACCCATCCTCATATTGAAGTGATCGAGATTATTGTTGCCTCATTGCGACAAAGTTTTCTGCTTGATTATTTCAATGCGATACATAAAGGCAAATATAAAGGCGTTCAATCTTGTACCCTGTTATTGGAAGATTTTTTCTATGATTTACATTGGAAAATTGGTTTGTTGTTTAAAAAAAACAAGATTCAACGTCCTGTTCCTAGGATTACATTTAATAGCTTACTATTGAGTGATATTTTAAATTATCTGCAAGATGGCACGACGTTTGATATGATGAGTAAGTATCGACATTATACGCTAACTAGCGAAAAAATGGTGGCTGTCAAAAGCAGAGAAGGTAAAAAAGTGTCTCTCGCTTATTATAATCGCCAAACAGATGCATTTGAAGCAGCGGCAACCAATGCTGCGTTTGAATTCGCAGACACCAGTAAAATCCTTTTGCTCTGGGTGCATATGCATTATTTTGCAGAAAAATACGGAAAAAACACCCCGTTTATCTATCGATTTGTCGATGATGTACCGGAAATTCTGAATGGCATTCGCAGTTTTTTTGGAGCTTATCCTGGCCTTATACCCAAAAAGTGTGCTTTGGCATGTGAGTCTCAAAGTACGAACGTTCACATTTATCCTTCCATATTATCTTCTGATGACTTGATTCAAGGCACAGGTGATACAAATCAATATTATCGGGGCATCTATTGGGATATAGCTTTTGGTGTTGAGCAACAATTTTCTGAGCAAGACACTCCGCAAAAAACTAAGATGATCAAACACCTTCTGTTAGAGAGTTTGGATAAATATAAGCATACTTCGGCACCAGAGACGTCAAATGATGTAGAAGAAGAGGTCGAGCTGATTATGAAAGATACGCCTACTTTATGGGATCGAGATAGACCTTCCATATCTACTGAGTCAGAGAAGTTTAAATCTTTGTTTTTTGAAATTAATAAAAAATGTTCCTCTCTAAACCCACCTGTGGCAGTTGCTGGCAAAGAATGTGACGTATCTCAATTACGGTCCAACCATATTTTGGATAAAGACATTTCTTTGGCTTTGAAAAAAAATAAGTTGGAAGATTCTCCCGTGTCGATAGTAGGGCTCACCAAATAAATTGTTTATATTCATTTGTGCATCAATTGCATTGATTGTTTGGGAGTGGTTTTCATGAAAAAATAGCACTTATTTTGTGGTGTTATACAGCTCAAGTTTTGGACATTATTTTTAACTTGTGAATAAGATAAAGGGTATGCGCCGCGGGGATTCGGAGGTGGGGATTTTTCATAAAGTCGAGTTAAAGGTATCCACCAAATGGAGCTAATCCCCTTTTTTAGAGATTTTAGCATTCGTTTAGCTTCTTAAAATTGTTTGCCTCAAGATGTACTGCAACATAGATCATGAGGCGCCCCTAGTATTTCACCCCAATAATCTCATACTCCACCAAACCACCCGGCGTGCTTACAGCAACCTCATCGTCCACACTTTTACCGATGAGTGCACGGCCAATTGGAGATTGATAAGAAATTTTCCCCAATTTGATATTGGCTTCATCTTCACCCACAATTTGATACGTCACTTCGGCATCCGTGTCTACATGTAATAAGGTGACCACCGTCCCAAACACTACTTTTCCCTGATTGGGTAATTGACTGATGTCTACAATTTGCGAATTAGACAGTTTGGCTTCTAATTCAATGATGCGTCCTTCCATAAAACTCTGCTCTTCGCGAGCAGCGTGATATTCCGCATTCTCTTTCAAATCGCCATGGGCACGCGCCACCGCAATAGATTCAATGATGCGCGGTCTTTCTATCGTTTTCAAACGATGTAATTCTTCTTTTAGTGCTTGCGCACCTTCAACTGTCATTGGATGTTTCTGCATAACTAAACCTCTCATGTAAATCTTGTAAGCGTGTTACGGTATCCCTTTCTTCATATTTCATCGCCAGGCATGCCGCTTCCGCACCTGATAAAGTGGTTGTATAACTGACCTTATACTGCAAGGCTGATCTGCGAATGTCAAATGAATCAGCGATGGCTTGCTTTCCTTCCGTCGTATTGACAATAAAGTCAATCTCATGATTTTTGATATAATCCACCACATGCGGACGTCCTTCCGCTACTTTAAACACGCGCTGACACGCAATCCCTGCCGCCTGAATCACCGCAGTAGTTCCTCGAGTTGCAACAATGTCAAAACCTAATGCAATCAAACGTTTGGCTATTTCTCCAACCCGTGATTTGTCAGTATCACGCACCGACAGAAATGCTCGACGACGATTCACAATATCACATCCCGCACCCCGTTGAGCTTTAGCATATGCTTGTCCGAAGCGCTTGGCAATCCCCATCACTTCGCCCGTTGATTTCATTTCAGGTCCTAAAATAGAATCAACGCCTGAAAACTTAACAAAAGGGAACACCGGTAATTTGACAGAATAAAACCCGGGTTGTTGCTGAACATTAAGCAAACCTTGTTGTTTTAAAGACTGGCCAATCTTGCAGCGAGCAGCAATCTTGGCCAGCGGTAATCCGGTTGCTTTTGAAACAAAAGGTACCGTGCGAGAAGCTCTGGGATTCACTTCTAATACATAAATATCGTCGCCTTGAATTGCAAATTGTGCATTCACCAGCCCTACCACGCGCAAGGCTTTGGCCATCAGTTGTAATTGTTCTTTCAAATCTTGTTGCACCACCACAGACAGGCTAAATGGTGGTAAAGTACAAGCAGAATCCCCAGAGTGAATGCCTGCCTGTTCAATATGCTCCATGATAGCGCCAATCAAAATATTCTCGCCATCGCAAACCGCATCAATATCTACTTCAATTGCATCGTCTAAAAACTTATCCAATAACACCGGAGAATCATTGGACACATGTACAGCTTGCTCTAAATAGCGGCGCAAATCCGCTTCATGATAAACGATTTCCATCGCACGTCCGCCTAAGACATAGGAAGGTCTGACCACCAAAGGATAGCCAATACGATTGGCTAGCTCAATAGCTGCAGCTTCACTGCGTACTGTGCCATTGGCAGGTTGATGCAGTCCTAGGCGTGTCACTAATTGTTGAAAACGTTCCCGATCCTCGGCTTCATCAATTGCATCTGGAGATGTTCCTAAAATGGGAACACCATGATTGGCCAATTCCTGGGCTAGCTTCAGTGGTGTCTGGCCGCCATAATCAACAATCACCCCAATAGGTTTTTCAAGCTCATACACGGCCAAAACGTCTTCTAGCGTCACAGGATCAAAATACAAGCGATCCGTGGTATCCACATCCGTGGACACTGTTTCGGGATTGCAGTTCACCATGATGGTTTCATATCCAGCTTCACGCAACGCAAAAGCCGCATGCACACAACAATAATCAAACTCAATGCCCTGACCAATACGATTTGGACCACCACCCAGAATCATGACCTTAGGTTGAGAAAAATCAGGGCGAGATTCGCACACGGATTGATAGCAAGAGTACAAATAAGCAGTATCACTTGAAAATTCTGCAGCACAAGAATCAATGCGTTGATAAACAGGTTTGATGCCCAAAGACAGTCGATAACCTCGCACATCTTCTTCACGGCATTTCAGTAACTGTGCTAAATACACGTCTGAAAAACCGCGCTGTTTTAATCGGCGCAACGTACCTTCATCCAGTTCGTTTAAAGTATGTCCCAACACCAACGCTTCAAAAGCCACCAGTTCTTGAATTTGGGCCAAAAACCAAGGATCAACTCGTGACTCTTTATGTATATCGTCCAAAGACATTCCCAAACGAAAGGCATCTGCAATATACCATAATCGATCAGGGGTGGGTTCTTGCAAATACCCACGTAATAAGGACATCTCTTCGTCCGCGAATAAAGGTTGCAACCCAAATCGATCAATTTCTAATCCACGAATTGCTTTTTGCAAAGACTCTTGAAAGTTAGCACCAATGGCCATAACTTCACCCACAGACTTCATTTGAGTCGTCAAAGTTCTTGGTGTTTGTGGGAATTTATCAAAGTTAAATCGAGGCATTTTGGTCACGACATAATCCAGTGTCGGTTCGAATGACGCGGGTGTTTTGCCATCTGTGATATCGTTTTTTAACTCATCTAAGGTATAGCCTACAGCCAATAATGCTGCAATCTTCGCAATAGGAAAGCCAGTTGCTTTTGAGGCCAAAGCGGAGCTACGCGACACTCTAGGATTCATTTCAACCACCAGCAAACGTCCATCTTCTGGGTTCACTGCAAATTGCACATTCGAGCCACCTGTATCCACACCCACAGCCCGTAGCACTTTGATCGCAGCATCGCGCATACGCTGGTATTCTTTGTCTGTTAAAGTCTGGGCCGGCGCAACCGTGATCGAATCCCCGGTATGAACGCCCATCGGGTCAAAATTTTCGATACTACAAACGATGATGCAATTATCATTCCGATCACGCACCACTTCCATTTCATATTCTTTCCAACCCAGTACTGATTCGTCGATCAAGAGTTCACGTGTAGGCGATAGTTCTAGCCCGCGTAAGCAGATGGATTCAAATTCCTCCAAATTGTAAGCAATCCCGCCTCCCGACCCACCCATGGTAAATGAGGGTCGAATGATGGCAGGAAACCCGAGTGTGTCTAAAGCCAGCATGGCTTCATCCAAAGTATGCGCAATCATAGAGCGGGGCATCTCTAGACCGATTTCCTGCATCAAGGTTCTGAATTTATCCCGATTTTCTGCTTTATCAATCGCCTCTTGGCTCGCGCCAATCAATTCAACCCCATACTCAGCCAACACCCCTTCTCGCACCAAATCTAATGCACAATTTAGGGCAGTTTGCCCGCCCATGGTCGGTAGCAGTGCATCAGGACGCTCTTTTTTAATCACAGCAGCCACTTCGGGCCATAATACGGGTTCAATATACGTTGCGTCTGCCAACTCAGGATCGGTCATGATGGTCGCAGGATTTGAATTGATCAAAATGACGCGGTAGCCTTCGCGCTTTAGAGCACGAACAGCCTGAGTCCCGGAATAATCAAACTCACAAGCTTGGCCTATGACAATAGGTCCAGCACCGAGAATTAAGATGGAGTGAATATCTGTGCGTTTGGGCATAATCAACCACAATTAGGATAGGGATTACATTGTTTTTGAGGGTGCTCTTCTCTTACCCTCATTCACCCTACGGGCACTTTCCCCCCAATGGGGGAAAGGCAGGAGATATCAAGTTTCTACGCTTCCTCTTCTTGCCGACGCAAAAAAGCGGGGATATCCAGATAATCCACATCAGGCATGGTGTCTTGGTTCAAAGTTGGTTTTTGTGCACTGATAGTGGGATTGGACTGCTTTCTCAATACCGCAGGACGATCCAATTGTTGGTAATCCAAAGAACCATCTACTCTGCGGCTTTCAAACAGCGGCGCCTTATTGTGCATGTTATTCTGGAGAGATCCACGTTGACGCACATCACCCAAGCCAGTCACAATCACGGTCACTCGCAATTCATCTGTCATTGAAGGGTCTATCACAGTACCCACGACAACGGTCGCTTCGTCTGAAATAAATTCCTTGACCACATCACCCACTTCTTCAAACTCACCAATTGACATATCCATGCCAGCTGTAATATTGACTAAAATACCGCGCGCGCCTGAAAAGTTGATGTCCTCTAGTAAAGGGGAAGCAATGGCTGCCTCTGCAGCACGGCGCGCTCTTTGATCGCCTGTTGCAGTTCCGGTACCCATCATGGCCATACCCATCTCAGACATCACAGTACGCACGTCGGCAAAGTCCACATTGATCAGACCAGGGCGCGTGATCAAATCAGAGATACCTTTAACTGCGCCTAACAAAACATTATTGGCCGCTTTAAAAGCGTTCAACAAAGAAATATTCTTACCCAACACACTGAGTAATTTATTATTTGGAATCGTGATCAAAGAATCCACATGTTGCGCCAAAGCTCGGATACCTTCTTCCGCAGACAAGGCGCGTTGCTTACCTTCAAACGAAAAAGGTTTGGTCACTACAGCAACAGTTAAAATGCCCAATTCTTTCGCGATTTCAGCAAATACAGGGGCTGCACCCGTTCCGGTACCACCGCCCATACCGGCAGTGATGAATACCATATCAGCACCCGAAAGCACTTGTTTGATATGCTCACGATCTTCTTCTGCGGCCTGACGTCCAATAAGAGGATTGGCCCCCGCTCCTAACCCCTTGGTCAGTTCATCGCCCAATTGAATCAGTACTTTGGCTTTAGAATTTCTTAATGCTTGCGCATCAGTATTCGCGCAAATAAAATCTACGCCATCAATGTTTTCTGCTACCATGTGCTCAACGGCATTACCGCCACCACCACCAACGCCAATCACTTTGATTACCGCATTATCTTGCATGATTTCTGTCATATCGAACATATATTATTCCTCTCATCAGGACTTTAAAGGTCGAACTTAGGATCTGAGGCTATATGTCAATGCATCACGATCCTAAGCTAAATGTTGGTTTAAAAATTCACATTAAACCATTTTCTCATTCGCGTCCATACGCCATCAGCACTATCCCCAGAACGCGCGTTATACCCTAGTTCGTACTGTTGTTGAAATCCGTGTAATAATAAACCCACTGAAGTGGCCAAGCTAGGATCTGCTACCACATCAGGCAAGCCCATCAAATTTTGCGCCGAACCATGACGAACAGGCATCTGAAAACATAACTCAGCCAATTCAATCGCACCGTTCACGCAAGATGCACCCCCTGTTAATACGATCCCTGCTGCAATCAAATCCTCATATCCACTGCGCTGCAATTCTACGCGCACCAAATTGAAGAGTTCCTCATAACGTGCTGACACAACTTCAGACAACATTTTGGTTGGGATTTTACGACCTGGCCGATCATTCATGCTCGATACTTCAATCATATGACTGGAATTCATCATTTCAGGCAAAGCTGAACCATGTGTCAATTTGATCGATTCCGCGGATTTACTGGGTGTGCGTAACGCCATTGCGATATCATTGGTTACTTGATCACCAGCGATAGGAATTACAGCTGTATATTGAATAGCACCATCATGGAAGATAGCAATATCGGTGGTACCACCGCCAATATCAATCAAACATACACCTAATTCTTTCTCATCATCCGTCAAAACCGCATGGCTTGAAGCCAGTTGCTCTAAAATGATATCTGAGACTTCTAAACCACATTTTCGCACACATTTGGCAATATTTTGAGCGGCACTCACTGAGGCTGTCACCAAATGAACACGCGCTTCTAAACGAACACCCGCCATACCCACAGGCTCTCGAATATTACCTTGGTTATCAATAATGAACTCTTGTGGCAAAATGTGTAAGATTTTTTGATCAGCAGGAATCGCGACTGCTTTGGCTGCGTCAATCACACGCTCAACATCTGCTTGTGACACTTCGGTATCTCGAATGGCAACAATACCATGTGAGTTCAAACTACGAATATGACTGCCAGCAATACCGGTAAATACGGAGCGTACTTCACACCCCGCCATTAATTCCGCTTCTTGGACTGCACGTTGTATAGAGTTAACCGTGGCTTCAATGTCAACCACGACACCTCTTTTTAGACCACGCGACGGATGGCGTCCGATGCCAATCAATTGTAATGAACCATCTGGATTAACTTCCCCCACCAAAGCAACCACTTTCGAAGTGCCGATGTCTAATCCAGTGATGATATTTCTTTCAGTTTTTTTTGCCATTATGTTCCTATTTATTTTTTAGACCCTTTCCATTGTGCTGCCATGCCATGAACATACCGTAGATCCACTGCTGATAAGTTTTCTACTTTATCAGCAAAAACAATTGGATATGCTTCACAGAAGCGCGCCAAACGCACCGCCATGTCACGCTTACCCAATCGTAGAATCACGCCATTCGCCAATCCTAACTCCCAAGCTTGATTATCTCGTAATGCTAACGAATTAGCACGTAATCCGTATCTTTCTGATAGCTTACTCAATTTTCGAAACATTTGTAAGACATCTAATTGCTGATCTGCTGGTCCACTCAGTTGGGGCAAATGTTCTTCTGTGGTTTCTTTTTGCCATTCTGTGGGACTTAAATCAAATAATAAACCATCTTGTGTCATCAAAACATGATTCCATATGGCCACGGGTTTCTTTTCTTCAACCCTTATTTTGAGGGTATCTGGCCAAATACGGGCAGTATATACATGATCCGTCCAATCCAAAGCAGATAAATCAGCATTTAACTGATTAACCGAGATGGAAAAAAAACCATCATGCGCATATCTTTCTAATATTTTTTCTATTTGCTCCCGAGTAATATGTTGATAATTAGCTTCAATTTTAAACGTATTAATCGGATAAGCTTCTGGGTTTGCTAAATAGATATATGTCAATCTTGCCACAAGTAAGACTGCACAAACAACCAACATTGATAAAAAAAACTGATCTCTTAATCGTCGAGTGGATACTTCCATACATATATCCTATTGATAATGAGTAACCATACGATTTTTTGTATGTTGATGCCGCAAACTCAGATCGATCAATTCGTCCAATAATTTTGGATAAGGTAACCCGCTGGCTTCCCATAATTTGGGATACATGCTGATAGATGTAAAACCGGGTATGGTATTAATCTCATTAAAATAAATGCGACCCGTTTGGTCATTCACAAAAAAATCAACCCGCGCCATGCCCTTGCATTTCAGACGCACAAAAATCTCCCCAGCAATCGTTTGCAATTGTTGCATCACATTCGGTGCCAATAAAGCAGGAATATGCAATTGGCTCGTATCGCTTTCTAAATACTTAGCAGAATAAGAGTAAAAAGCGTCTGGATGATGGACTTCAATTTCACCCGCAATGCTGACTCTCGGCAGTTGGCCAGGCAGTTTGTTTTCCAAAACTGCCAATTCTATTTCTCGACCCTTGATGTACTCTTCGATCAACACCACAGGATCATAGCGACCGGCGTCCTCTACAGCAGCCATCAACTCTTCTAAATTGTGAGTTTTATGGATGCCTACGCTTGAACCCAAAGAACAAGGTTTTACAAACAATGGCCACCCCAGGGATTCAATCGCTTCTTTACAAATGATTTCTCGACTTTCTCTAGACGCGGCGCTGAATAAAGAACGATAGCGGGCAGAAGCCACCAAATCAGTGCCGACCAAGCGACGTGCAATATCTTTGTCCATACCAATCGCAGAAGACAACACATCACAACCTACGTAGGCCACAGCAGCATGCTCCAGCATACCTTGTAAACAACCATCTTCTAGTAACGGACCATGCACCACGGGAAAAACCACCTCGGCATCCAAAGCCAGCCGACCATCTTTTAATAAACTGGGCAAAGGAATAGAATTTGCTGTGCGAATGGGTAATACATCTGGATAAGACTTTAAAGTTTGATAGTCTGATTGAAAACAACATCCTGATTTATCAATCCCTACCGGGGTGATCTGATAACGCTTAGGATCAAGATGGGCCAAAACAGAAGCAGCTGAACGCAATGACACTTCATGCTCCCCTGACTTACCGCCATACAGCAGAACCAGTTTAATCAAATCGGACATACATCTTCTCCAATAATATGTACTTCATGTATCAGTTCAATACCCGTCTTTTCATAAACTGTGTGTCGTACAAAAAGCATTAATTGTTCAATATCTTTAGCGCTAGCGCATCCTTGATGATTAATAATAAAATTGGCATGCTTCGTAGAAACAACGGCACCACCAATCTGATGACCTTTTAATCCACAAGATTCAATCAATTGCGCTGCAAAATGATCAGGTGGATTACGAAACACTGAACCACAGTTATATTCATTCGTCGGCTGCGTAGCGACTCGGTGGGCTAATAATTCTTTGATGAGGTCTGCAGATTGCGCTTGATCTCCAGGCGTCAACTCACAAGTAGCAGCCACAAACCATTCATCTGTATCCAAACCTTTTACATGTCGATAAGCAATTTCAAATTCTTGGGGTTTACGGACACGCAGCTCTCCAGAGCGCGTTATGGTTTCAACCTCAATGACTGATTCCCACGTTTCTCGATGAGCACACCCTGCATTCATCCGCAGCGCCCCACCCATTGTACCAGGAATACCCGCCCAGAACTCACCGCCCGTCAACTGATTTCTGGTGCAAAATCTAGCCATTTTAGCACAGGACACTCCGGCTTCTACGCGCACGCAGGTATCCGAAATTTTCACCAGCTGGTTCAAACAACCTTGAGTCAACACCACAACCCCGTCAATGCCGCCATCTTTGATCAAGGAATTGCTACCTAAACCCAACCAAACGATAGGCTCTGACGCAGGGCAGCTTTTTAGAAAATGGGTCAAATCCTGTATATTTTCTGGCTTGTATAACACACGTGCAGGTCCCCCAACACGCCAGGTATTATAGTCGGCCAAAGGCTCATTAAAGAGCAGTTGTCCCCGTAAATCAGTTTGATCGATGGTGAAAGTTTCGCTCATACTGGAGTGTCTCGCCGCACTAGATTATGAATAATTTGACTGATAGTTCCAGCGCCCTGCGCAAGAATCACATCATCCTTGGTCACGATTTGATCCAATTGCTCTTCTAAATTGTGTTCATTCACCAAAACTGCTTTTGTCATGACCGCATTGATTTCATGACACAATGCATCGCTGGTGATGCCAGGGATAGTCGGTTCACCCGCAGAATAAATATCCAATAACAATAATTGATCGCTCAATTGTAATACATTGACAAAATCGTTGAATAAATCCCGAGTACGTGTATAGCGATGAGGTTGAAACACATGAATCAAACGTTTATTGGGCCACACAGCCCGAAATGCTTCGATCGTCGCTCTAATTTCTCGAGGATGATGCCCATAATCATCCACAACCAGTGCACTGCCGCCAGTAAAAGTACGCTCACCTAAAATTTGAAAACGTCTGCCTACTCCAGCAAATTGATAGAGCCCATCTATAATTGCTTGATCGTCCACGCCTAATTCTGTAGCAATGGCAATCGCAGCCAAGGCATTCAATACATTATGGCGTCCAGGCCATTTGAATTGAATCACCAAGGGTTTATGCGGCGCAGGTCTTTGGACCTCAAATGTGCTCAACAACGCCTGTTGTGACCAATTTACCGCGCGATAATGAGCGCCTTCGCGAAAACCATAGGTTAAAGTAGGACGTTGAATCGTGGGCAGGATCCGTCTGACTTCATGATCTTCAATACAAACGATCGCTAAGCCATAAAACGGCAAATGATGCAAAAACTCCAAAAAAGTTTTGCGCAATTGATCAAAACTCCCCTGATATGTGGCCATATGATCCGCATCGATATTGGTCACTACCGCTATCATGGGCTTTAAAAATAAAAAAGAAGCATCGCTTTCATCAGCTTCAGCAACAAAATACTGAGAGGTCCCAAGTTGCGCATTTGAACCACAGCTGTTTAACTTTCCGCCGATTACAAAACTTGGGTCCAACCCCCCTTCTGCCAGCAAACTTGTCACCAAACTGGTGGTAGTGGTTTTACCATGTGTACCCGCAATCGCAATGCCATAACGAAATCTCATCAGTTCCGCCAACATCGCTGCACGCGGAATCACAGGAATGCTTTTTTCATGAGCGGCTTGAATTTCAGGGTTGTCATCTTGAACTGCTGTAGAACGCACCACGACATCTGCTTCTGCCACATGTTCAGCCTGATGCCCAATAAATACCGTGACCCCCTGTGAACGCAAATGCGCCACTACTTTATTGTCGCTCAAATCAGAACCAGTAATCTGATATCCCTCATTCAAGAGAACCTCAGCAATGCCACACATGCCTGCACCGCCAATACCCACAAAATGAATGCGTTTGATGCGTCCCATTTTGGGTGAATGAAAAACTGTCGTTGATTTTTGCATCTCAGTACCCCTGCAGCGTTTCGTCTGCCTACAATTTTAATTTAATCCAAGTGCTTGCCATCTATTTTCATGATCAAGTCTTAGTAACAACGCCACGACAATACAATTCACCACCAAACTTGCACCACCATAACTCATAAAAGGCAACGTCAATCCTTTGGTAGGCAATAGTCCCAAATTGACGCCCATATTGATCACTGCCTGTAATCCTAGCCAGAAGGTAATTCCATAGGCAGTAAATGCCGCAAACTGACGCTCTTCGCAATAAGCGTGATAGCCTATCATCAACCCTCGCCAAACAAGTATACTATATAAAACCAAAACAAGCAGAATCCCAATCAAACCCAATTCCTCTGCCAAAACCGCAAACAAAAAATCAGTGTAAGATTCTGGCAAATAAAACATTTTTTGCACGCTATCACCCAAACCAACCCCAGACCAGCCGCCACGCCCAAAGGCAATCAGGGATTGTGTGAGTTGATATCCGCTGTTAAATTGATCGGCCCAAGGATTCAAAAATGCAGTCAGGCGCGCCATTCGATAGGGAGATGATATGGCCAAAAACGCCATACTTAATCCCACCATAACGGTCAACCCTGCATAATATCTCAGCTTCACCCCAATCAGAAATAACATAGCCATCACCGTGGATACAATCACCACAGTCGCACCAAAATCTGGCTCCATCAATAGTAAAAATGCCACAACCATGAGCACCATCATGGGCTTTATAAAACCCAACACATTCTGTTTGACTTGTTCTTGTTGGCGCACCAAATAGCCTGAAACGTACAAAATCATCGCCATTTTGGCCAATTCTGATACTTGAATGACCAAAGGCCCAATGGCCAACCAACGACGACTCCCATTGACCATTCGACCAATACCAGGAATCAAAACCACGACCAACATCACCAAACAGATCAACAACAAATGCACGCTATAACGTTCCCAAATCCGACTGTCAATGCGCATCACAATCACGGCCAGCACTGACCCGATACATAAATACACAAATTGTCGGATCAGAAAATGAAACGGCTGGTGATAAAATTTAGTGGAAATCATGACGGAACTAGAAGCCACCATCATTAATCCAAGCACAATAAGCCCCAAGACTGCGACGATCAACCAACGATCATACAGTACCGGTGCACCAAAAGTGGATTTGATTCGCTTCCTACGTAGCATTACAACTTCCCCACCAAATCGGCAAACATTTCGCCACGATGATTAAAATCCCGAAACATATCCAAACTCGCACAAGCGGGTGACAATAAAACCACGTCGCCCGATTGCGCCGTATGATGTGCCGTGCTTACTGCGTCTTCCAAGCTGGTCACACGCCTTACGTCCACCACATCGGACAAAGCACTGTCTAATTGATCAGCATCTTCCCCAAACAAGATCAAGGTACGTACATAAGCGGACACTGGATCACGTAAAGCCCTGAAATCCGCACCTTTGCCTTGTCCTCCGGCAATCAAAACAATTTTTCCAGAAATTGCACCACCCACCCCTGCAATCGCGGATTGCGTTGCTCCGATATTGGTGCCCTTGGAATCATTAATCCAATCTACGCCATGTAAAGTGCGCACCCATTGGCTACGATGCGGTAATCCTGTAAATGTTTTTAATACCGTCTGCATGGCTGCAAACGATATACCCACACCATGTGCCACAGCGCATGCTGCCAAAGCATTCGCCCAGTTATGGCGGCCCTTGATGCGCAATTCGTTGACCGAAATGATGGGTGTTTTACCATAAGCTAAAAAAGTATCTGTATTATCTGCAACCAGGCCCCAATGTCCTTCAAGAGCTGTATTCAGTCCAAAACTACTGACATTGTGCGCTTCTGTTGCATTCCAAGGCTTTGTCACACTGTCTTCACGGTTATATACCATACTTTGAGCATGATGATAGACACGCTGTTTGGCTGCAGTATACGCCTCTAGCGTATGATGGCGATCCAAGTGATCGGGCGTCAGATTTAACATGGTGGCTGCGGTTGGTTTCAAAGACTCGGTCAGGTCTAGTTGAAAACTGGATAACTCTAACACCCACAAATCATAATCAGTATCATCGCCAAGTAAATCTAACACTGGCGTACCAATGTTGCCGGCAACCGCTGTTTTCAGACCAAACGCCTGCGCCATTAATCCGACCAAAGTCGTCACAGTTGATTTGCCGTTGGTGCCCGTGATCGCAATCACGTTTGCATCAGTATCACGCGCCAAACACTCGATATCTCCATGCACTGGAATACCGAGTTCTTTTGCTTTGACCAAGCAAGGCGTCTCTAAAGGTACCCCGGGACTCACGATGATCGTTGAAATATCGGCCAATTTTTCTTCAGGAAACTCACCCAGATATAACTCAATATCAGGGAACTCTAGATGAAAAGGTGTGGCGGCATCGGTCTGCTTGCGAGTATCAAATACACAAAAATCCAGATGCCGCCGTTGTAAATAGCGGGCTATAGAATGACCTGTTTTCCCCAAACCTACCACCAAATAATGACTCATAATCGATCTCTATCGGAGTTTCAACGTTGCTAAGCCACATAAAACAAATACCACGGTGATAATCCAGAATCGCACAATCACTTTGGGTTCCGACCATCCTTTTAATTCAAAATGATGGTGCAAAGGCGCCATACGAAATAAGCGCTTGCCGTGTGTGTATTTGAAATATCCGACTTGTAAAATCACCGAAATGGTTTCAATCACAAACAAACCGCCCATAATCATCAAAACCAATTCTTGGCGAATGATCAAGGCAATCATTCCCAGTGCAGCCCCTAAAGACAGAGAACCCACATCTCCCATAAAAATTTGGGCAGGGTACGAGTTATACCATAAAAACCCTAAACCAGCGCCCACAATTGACGCACAAAAAATGGTGATTTCTCCAGCATTGGGAACAAACGGTATGCCTAAATAGTGTGCGTACACCACGTTGGATGCCGCGTAAACAAAAATACCCAATGCACCCACAACCATAACAATCGGCATGATGGCCAAACCATCTAAGCCATCGGTCAAATTCACAGCATTGCTAGATCCAACCACTACAAAATATGCAAATATAGGGAAAAACAACCCTAAATTAATGAACAAGGATTTAAAGAAGGGTATGGTCAGGGTGGATTGCATTGGAATACTAGCACTATGCGACAAATACCATAAAGCTATGATGGTAATGACGGATTGCCAAGTATATTTCCAGCGTGCAGACAAGCCTTTGCTGTTTTTCAAAACCAATTTTCGATAATCATCAATCCAACCAATCAAACCAAAACCCAAGGTCACTAATAATACAACCCATAAACTCGTCTGGCGTAAATCACCCCACAATAAAGAACTGATCGTGACTGCCAGGAGAATCAATACCCCGCCCATAGTAGGCGTCCCTGCTTTGGACAAGTGACTTTTAGGACCATCTTCTCGGATCATTTGACCTATTTGCAGTCCTCTTAACCAACGGATGGTCATGGGTCCGCAAAGCAATCCTACTAACAATGCAGTCAAAGCAGCCAAAATAGATCGAAAAGTAATGTATTGAAACACTCTAAAAAAATGATATTGGCTTTGTAACAATTGTGTTATCCAATAAAGCATTGTCGTTATCCTTGCATTAAATAAGTTGCTGGACGATGTGTTCCATCGCAGCCGATCGAGAACCTTTTACCAAGACGGTTGTTTTCGCATCCAAGCGACGTAATAAATCCTGAGTCAAATCTTCTTGATTATTATAATGCATACCACCCGATCCAAAAGCAAGCGCTGATTTGGCACTCAATGTTCCACACGTCAACACCCAATCAATACCCTGTTCGCGTGCAGCCAAACCAACCTCTTCATGGTGGCGTTCTCCCCACACCCCTAACTCGGCCATATCCCCCAGTACCAAAATCCGTACACCAGCGCATTTGGCCAAAACGTCAACCGCCGTAAGGGCTGAGCGTAAATTGGCATTGTAAGTATCATCGATAATCGTTGCCTGGTGTTTGCCCTGCCGAAACGTCATACGCCCTGACACCCCGACAAACGATTCTAATCCAGCAACAATATCTGGCAGAGAAACACCAACCGCGTAGGCGCATGAAGCAGCCGCCAAAGCATTGCTCACGTTATGATGCCCTGGCACTTTGAGACGCACCACAGCTTCACCTGTGGGCATGATCAAGGTAAACTCTGGGTGGCCTGTTGCAGACAAAGTCACATCGCGCGCATATACAGTGGCCTCATGAGCGCGAGAAAATCGCACCACAGGGCGTCCTTGTATAAAGGCATCATCCCAAAAATGGGCATAGGCATCGTCATCATTGATCACCACAGTGCCCTTCTGGTTTAGACCCAGATAGATTTCTCCTTTGGCTCGAGCAACGCCATCAATACTGCCAAATCCCTCAATATGCGCAGGTGCAATATTATTCACCAGAGAAACGTCGGGCTGCACAATCGCAACAGTATGGGCAATATCTCCAGGACCACTGGCACCTAGTTCAAACACGGCGTAGCGATGTTCAGGTTGCAATTGCAACGCACTCAGGGGCGCACCAATATGATTGTTTAAATTACCCCCAGTGGCAAAAGAAGGGCTGGGTAGTATACAAGCGATCATTTCCTTGACCGAGGTTTTACCATTAGATCCCGTAACAGCAATCACTGGGCAATGAAATTGTTGCCGATACCACCGGGCGATCGCAGCCAAAGCATGCAATGTGGACGGAACCACCCATTGCACCCCTGACACATCCGGTATAGCACGTTCGCATATCACCGCTACTGCACCAGCGTGCATGGCATCCACAACATAATCATGGCCATCAAATCGCTCACCAACAAGGGCAACAAACACTTGTCCAGCCGCAATATTGCGACTATCGATACTGAGCCCAGTCAATGCCTGATCCTGTACACAAGGTACATTTAATATACGCGCAATATCGCTAAGGTTCATAGAATCTAACATAGATAAGCAAATCAATAGTTTACTGTAAACTAAAGAATAAAGGTAGGGCAAATCCCAAAGGCAACTTTAATTTTATGTCTTGCTTAGAGTCTTTAAATGACTTAATAGTGGGTGGTTGATATTGATCAGGACTTACGCAAAACCTCGATCTCTTAGTTAAGTTTTATGTTTAATTCGGTCATTTAGTATACCTAAACTCCCTCATTAAAAACAAAACTTGCCTCGACCTCGCGGTTTTGCGTAAGTCCTGTTGATATAACATTTGCGATCCCGTAACAAAAATCGACATCGCATCTCTGGCGAATGTAATTGCTGAGAAAGTCAGCCTAAAAAATTGTCCTGCCTAAATCGCTATTATGGGATTTACTTCGTGCATGAACCAGGGCAACCGCATCCAAATAAATATAGTATAACCAGTGTGCCTACTTTCCGCACTTTATGCGCGGAATCCAGTTTGAATCTCGAATCAAGATCGTTTGGATACCGTGCATAAAGCACGGTAGGTAGGCGAAAGAGATGGCTTTAATGTTCAAAATTTAGATGCGCTTGCCCTGGTGCATGAACTTGAATTAGGTCTAAAAAAATCATATGGTACAATAAAAAAATTATTTTACATCACATTATAGCGGAGTAAATCCTATGTTTTTTACCCAGAATTATCGGAGTGCCGAATTTACAACCGCCCTCACAAACGATGGTTATCTTGATAATAGTCTGATTGAAAAGCATAAAAAAACCATCATATCCATCAAGAGCCATTTAAACAACTGGGAAAAACAGCGGAATAAAGTCAATCAGCCCGAAACAGAAAAAAACAAGTTACATGAGCTCATAGCCATCGCAAACATCTCGTTATCTTTGTTGTTAGATCTTGACGCTACGTTGTCTAAAGACTGGAAAGGTCAATATGTGATCACTCAACAACAAAGACTTCTATTAACAGCATTGTACTACGAATTTGGCGCATCATCGCCACGTAATGCTCAGGCCTTACTGTACAAACTTACATATAATCCAAAGATTTTCGAACCCTTATATTATGTCCATGTGGTTGAACATAATCGTTACATGGAATATGCGCAATTTTTTCATAACTTGAGATTACCGTTTGCTGTAACCACGTTGATCGCATTTATGCCACTACTGTTTCGCGCGTCGCTGAATGACCCAATTGCGCAGCCAATAATGCTTGTTCTGGCTGCTCTACTCATGCTGGTCAACCTAGCGGTCCAACTTTTTTTGCACATCGCCAAACAATGCAGTAATGATTCCATACATAACAACATTGCAAATAAGATAGGGCATTTGAACACGCACCTTGGACTCTATAAAAATCTTGCTCAAGCAAGCAACGATCCCTCGGAGGACACCGCAGACGCATCCAGGTTGCTGGCATATTAGTGTAAATAGGGATTGCATCGAAAATTCTCCGAGCTAGCCCAGAGATAGTTTTGCTTGTGACTGCCAAATGGTCTTATTGATACGCAGATCTGTCGCTGAGCGCAAGCAGTTCTTCACGAGATGTTTTTCTATGCGATTAAAAAAAAACACCTAATTCATCACAACAACCTCGTTTAGGATGTTTTGAAACGCAATCAAAGAAAAATACGGTTTTATTCCAGCACTAAACTTTCTTCGGTCAAACCCAGTTGTTGATGATATCGGCTGATACTTTGCTCAGACAAAGGCTGACGACGATCGTCTAAAAGATGGGTATCCAAACTATCACTTAGAGTTTTGGCGGTATCCATCATGATGTCAAAACGCTCAGCATCTACTTCAGCGTTCCCAGATGCTTGCATAAACAAACATAGACCGTGTACCACAAAGCCACCAATATTTTGCAGGTCAAACACACCTGTCGCTGTCGCTGCGGCTAAAGTACACATGATCGGGCCTTGACCATTTTGGTATTGATGACGATGAAACAAATCGCCTTCTCCAAAACGAAACCCAGCAGATAAAACGGCTTGCAGCAATTCATATCCGGCCAATTGGCGATTTGATTTGGCCAGTAAAAACATCATGATTGATGATGTGGGAGATGGCGATGCTGTTGATTCACTTTTAGAGACAAGTTCGTCTTGCGACTCTAAAGACACCGGAGCAGTCCGTAGCTTAGGTTGCGCCATTCTGGCATCATCTTGATTGGGTTTTACGGCAGTTGCACTGTGTACGGGATGGCGCAATGGCGGCGACAATACCGGTTTGATCACGGGTGACTCATCTTCCTGTACTTTGCGAACAGCAACGATGTCATCATAAAAATTTGATTGGTTTTGATTATGCGTAGGCGCGGGTACTTCTTTTTTTACGTCTTGCTGCCGTCGAGATCGCATGGTTCGCACGATCGCTATTACCACACCCGCTAAGAGAAATACATTTAGCATTAAACTCCAAGTCATCTACGCTCTCCAAAGGATAAATCTAGACGTACGATTTACCTGACAACCACATCCTTGGGTTATCAGGTAAATCCATAAAGGATTAAGTCCATGTTGACATAATCATTTAGTATCGTGCAAGCACTAAACTGTCTTTGTCATAGGAACATAGCTTTTTAGTTGCGTAGCAAACTGCTTTAGAGATTCCAGACCTGATTCTTCTGCTTGCTTACACCAGGCTTGCAAAGACTCGATCAATTCCTTTTGTGACGTTGCTGTTTTCAACCAGACACCCTGCAAAGATTGGCGATAATCATAGGCAACACGCAAGGGCTCATAACGTTCCAACAAAGCTTGCAAATGCGATGAAGCTTTGGGTGATAACAACGTTTGCTCACGTTTGAGTAATGTACTTGCACGCTGGATCAGTTTTTTATCTTGTTCGGTTTCAATATGATTGCGCTTTACTTGTTGCAACATAGGCGCCAAAACATCACTGTAGTAGTGTGCCATCACTTGAAAACGATTCGCAACAACTGCCTTTACGGTATCCAAATCAACTGTCAATTTATCATCAATTTGAGCCAATTTGGGCGGCAATTTTTTGACTTTCGCCAAACCAAAGAAAGACAGGATTTTAATATAAAGCCAACCAATATCAAACTCCCACCATTTGACTGAAAATTTTGCGGAAGAGGCAAAAGTATGGTGATTATTATGCAATTCTTCGCCGCCTATCCAAAATCCCCAAGGAAATACATTCGTGGACGTATCTGGACATTCAAAGTTTCGATAGCCTCGATAATGACCGATACCATTGACCACACCAGCAGCCCAAATAGGAATCCATGCCATTTGGATGGCCCAAATGGTAATCCCAGGAACACCGAACAAGAACAAATCCAACACAAACATCAAGAACATGCCTTTAGATGAATAGCGCTTATAGATATTTCTTTCTATCCAGTCATCTGGCGTACCATGCGAGTATTTGTCGATCATTTCGCGATCTTTACGGGCTTTGCGATATAATTCCGCGCCCTGCCAAAATACTTTCTTGATCCCTTCCATAACTGGGCTATGAGGATCACCTTCCATATCTGTGGTTGCATGGTGTTTACGATGAATCGCAACCCAATCAGACGTCACCATCCCCGTTGTCATCCACAACCAAAGCCGAAATACATGACTGATCGCAGGATGCAAATCCAACGCGCGATGCGTTTGATGGCGATGCAAATAAATAGTTACCGAAGCAATAGTGGCTTGCGTTAAAATAAGCCCTGCCACGATATATCCCCAAAAAGACAGATTCAAAGCACCATATAGCATGGGTTCTCTCCATACGTTAATTGAATACCGTATGATACCACAAATTGGATTTATATGCGACTATCCAAACTAAAAATGCAGAACAACCAACAGAACCAGGCGCTTCTCCAGACCATTCACCGCAGCGATCTCTGTGGCAAGGTGTGGCCCATTAGGGTACACTGCGTCAATACTTTGAGAAGTAGACTCAATCACAAATTCATTGTATTGTGCTGCTTTTGTGATCGAGTGACTCATATGAAAGCTGGGAAAGTACATTCCATTTGGATTGTTTTAATGTCCTTTTGGTATATGGCCAATACCTGTGGTCGTGCCATTTTAAAATCTTGGTTCGGTACCATCAATCGTCAATGGTGTAGTGAGGAATTACAACGTTGGGCGAGTCGGATGCTGCATTTATTGCGTATTCGCTGCAAAGTGGTTAACCCGCATCGCGTCAAACCCGAAAAGGGTGTAGCCACGATCCTTATGTGTAATCATTCGAGTTTATTTGATATACCGTTAAGTTTACAAGCTTTTCCAACTTCACCGATTCGTATGTTGGCGAAAAAAGAATTGTCTAACATCCCCATCATGGGCGGCGGCATGGTTGCTGCCGAGTTTCCATTTATCGACCGAAAAAACCGGCGTCAAGCCATTGCTGATTTGGCTCATGTCAAACAATTGCTCGAATCTGGCATTGTGATGTGGATTGCACCCGAGGGCACCCGCTCTCCGACGGGTGAGTTAGCGCCTTTTAAAAAAGGTGGATTCATCACAGCGATTAAAACCGGAGCAACAATTATTCCGATTGGTATCCGCGGGGCCAATCAAATTTTGCCTGCACGTTCACGTCAATTCCGTCTCAATCACTATGCCGAAATACATATTGGGAAACCGATCGATGCCTCTCGTTTTAACATGGACAATAAAGAACAACTCATGGAAAAAGTATTTCAAGAAATACAACAGTTGATCATGTGATCATAAATCTCGCCACAAACGATTCAGGAGTATCTACCACGGGCGACAAGGTATCCAAATAGATCAGTTTAAAACTCGATTTATTGGCCAGTGAACTCACATCAGGGTTGTCTGGATAAGTCGGTAACAAAGGTAAAAATACGGATTTCCCAATGACGTAGCGTCTGTCGCGTGCAAGCGGCGACAACGCCCAAATATTTTGATACGTCATCGCAGTCTCGTCCTGATGCCCAAGATACAACATCACATGCCCTCCAATATAGATCAGAGTCATCAACGGGTGCCCTTTTTCTTGCAGTGCTTTGAGTCGTTCATCCATGCTCAAAGAGGATAAATTCTCCACAGAATTTAGTCTGGCTTGTTGAGCACTATTTCTAGGCAACCAAACACCAAAAGGTGTAAAAATACTTTTCATCTCCAAAGAGCAGTCATTCAACAAAAATGCACCACCCCACCCATAGGCGCGATTTTGCAACTGTTGTAAAATCTTTGCCATATTTTTAGGAGTTGCTGGAACTGGCATCAGCGCCGCTGATTCTTTAGCTAGCATGCCGACCTTAATAGTCGCTAAATGATGACGATTTTTCACAGGAATCAACACTTTCCAGGAAAGATCATCTTGGTCATGCATCGGCAAAACCATGCCAATATAGCTAGAGAATTGAAAGCGTTGGTGGCGATCTAGAACAGGTGCGGCAGTTGCAGTCACTGCGATCAATTGCTGCTTGGCAGCGCTTTGCCATTGCTGCATAAAGCGCGGTGACACATACGCAATATCACCACTTTTCACCCACGAAAAATATCCATCCGGTGTTAATACCAAAGACCAAGCTTTGTCTTCTGAGATGCTCAATACATACAATGGCGTACCTACCCAAAGCACGGAATCTTGTAAATTATCAAATGGAAAACCTTGCCCAGGCAAAGAAACGTGATAAAAATCGGGCGCCATATCGGGTAAGGCACGTGCAAATGTATTGCCAACAACAATGGCACGATGTTCCGGTTGAAACTGGGCCATGATTAGGGCAGTTAAATTCATATTAGTTTTTATGTGCTCCCACCAAATGACATCATGCTCTTTGAAATTTTCGGCATAATGTTTTTCAGGAAACGATTTATTTTGATTGTTAAATTGATCTAAGATCAACAGCTCTTGTGCATAAACTTGAGGAAGTACTGCCACCACAAATTGCTCGCTCCAAGGCGATAAGCCTTGCGAATCATCTGCATAATAATGTTGATAAAATTGTTGAACCTGAGCCTGCTGATACTCGAGACTTACCAAAGGTTGGGTGTATGGGTCATTTTGTGGTGAAAGATAATGGTCTACTTGTTGGCTATAGGGGGCCATAGAAAAATCATAGATAGGCACATCTATGGCTGAACACAGGGGGACATGCATCATTAGCATGATTTTTACAAATATTCGAACCACTGGCCTTCGAAACATCCTCTCTCCTCTACGACATGCGAGTTTGAGTTTATTCTCTCTCTTCGGCGTACCGTCTATGATACCATATACTGCTTTAGCGTACCTATAACAAACCATTTTGACCCTAAGGAAGCTTACCTGCATGATGTCTTTTAAAATCTTATTACGCAACCTCGTTGCACTGAGTCTGGCGACAACGATCACACCGATTTTGGCACAATCTTCCTCGGCCCTCTGCTCAGAGTTGAATAGCTTAAACCTTCCAGCGCATATCTCACAAATTGTTTTGACCCAACCCATCACCGAGATACAAGCTCGTATTTATTTATGCCAAAAAACGAATCACAGTTGGCACGTTTTGCCGCAAGGGTCCTTTCCCGCCGTAATTGGCAAACATGGCATTGCTCTGGTTGGAGAAAAAAAAGAAGGCGATTTGAAAACACCAGAGGGACTTTATGCCATAGGGGAAGCATTTGGCTCAGAACCCTTAGCCCTTAAAATGGATTACAAATACATCACTGCTGCAGACAAATTCGTCGACGATGTTGACAGCAAACACTACAATCAATGGGTTTTTGGTGCCACTGATGCGCATAGTTACGAATCGATGTTGATACCTTTGTATAAATATGGCGCCATCATTCAGTATAACAAGCACCCCATTGTTCCCCATTTAGGTAGTGCCATTTTTTTGCATATTTGGCGATCCTCTGACCAAGGTACGTCTGGTTGCATTGCCATGGCAGAAAAAAATCTCTTAAAAATGCTACATTGGTTAGATAAAAAGCAAGATCCTCACATCAAGATTTTAACCCTCTCTGCTGAAAGGCTTGTACCACCGCCGCCGGAACAAAATCAGTGACATCTCCACCCAATGCAGCGATTTCGCGTACCAAAGTGGAAGAAATAAACATGGAGTCTTCAGAGGGCGTTAAAAAAATAGTTTCGATGTCTTTGACCAATTTACGATTCATGCCTGCCAGTTGAAATTCATACTCAAAATCAGCCACCGCACGTAAGCCCCGTAAAATAATTTTAGCACCTTGTTGCGCAGCAAAGTCTATTAATAATTGATCAAAATTCATCACCACCACACCGGCCATATGCCCTACTGCCTCTTGAGCAAAACGCACTCGGTCTTCCAAAGAAAAAAAAGGCCGCTTAGGACTGCTCTGTGCCACAGCCACAATGATATGTGGAAAGATACAACTGGCACGCGTGATGATGTCCACATGACCATTGGTCATTGGATCAAATGTACCTGGATAAATCACTGGGTTGTTCATAGGTATCTCCTGGTCAATGCAGCATGTGGAATACATCATGGATAGTATACAGTGACCAATTTAAAGGCCCGCCAAGCAAAAAGCCCAAAGCTCCAGTCACAAGTAATACCAACACAATCGCCACTCCAAAGGGTTCTAATTGCTGATAATACACGGCAAATCTGGGAGGTAACATACTTGTCACAATCCGACTACCATCCAAAGGAGGTATGGGTATGATATTTAAAAACGCCAACACCAAATTAATGAATATTCCAGCTTCCCCAGTCAGCACCATAAATAAGGCAATTTGAGACTGTTCAGGTTTGAGTAGAAAACCTATTTTAGCACATGACGCCCAAATCAAAGCCATAACAAGATTAGCAACGGGTCCAGCCATGCCGACCAAGGCCATGTCACGCCGAGGTCGACGCAACTGGGAGAAATTGATGGGTACGGGTTTTGCCCAACCAAACACGAATTGAAAACCACTCAACATGCCAATTAGGATTGGAACCACTACGGTTCCAATCGGATCGATGTGTTTGAGGGGATTGATGCTCAAATGACCGAGCATTTTCGCCGTAGAATCACCACATAAGTTGGCCACCCAAGCATGAGCCGCCTCGTGTAACGTGATTGCAAGTAATACTGGAGTGATCCAAATCGTAACGGTTTGAATCATGCTCAAAGACAACATGGGTTTCCTCGAATCAACAGAGTTGGTTTTTCATCCAAGTCCTGTTATTGTTTTAGTCTCGATTGTTTCATAAAAAACACTGGAATGACAATCCCATGAAATTACTAGCGATCCTTCGTTTATGTCTTGTGCTTATTGTAAGCGGTTGTGCCAAATTACCTGAGCAACGTCTCGCGACAGGTGCTCAGCCTACCCATGACAAAGCAGCTTTTGCTGTGTCAGGGGCCATTGCGGCTAAAAATCAACACCAAGCATGGACCGCTACTTTTTATTGGGTGCAGAATAATCCTAACGATTATCAAATTTCTATTTATGGATTAATTGGCAGTGCAGCCATGGACATCACAATGAAACATGGCGTTGTCACCTATCATGAAGGTAAAAAGATCATCCAAGCACGCAACGCAGAGGATCTATTGGCCAAAGAAACAGGCATACGCATCCCAGTGAACCATTTATATTACTGGGTGAAAGGCAAACCCGCACCCGCTGCGATTGAACATATCGAACGTTCTGCGGATCAGGACATTTTAGTCTTGAAACAAGAAGGATTTACTCTAAATTATAGCGATTATCGCCATCATTATCCTTATAAGATTCAACTGAACGGACATCAGCTGATGGTCAAGATTAAGGTCAAAGAATGGCAGGAGAAATAATTCGCCAGTAGAAACGTCAGTTTGAACGCAGCATGTGTGACCGGCACATAACCTTTATTGCGTGAATTAAGGTAACTCCCCACGTCATCCCGAGCGCAGCGAGGGATCTCCTGTCGTGTGGTACACGTAAAATAAAAATAATGAAAAAAACATTTGAAAAAAGATGTGGTAATGATCAAATAGCTGCATGAAAGACTATGAACAAATC
>CAZVEH010000032.1:0-24045 GCA_964625775.1 uncultured Legionella sp.
GCTTGGGACTGCATATCGCTCAAACTTATGTGCAATTATTGGGTGGAAACATCGATGTTACCTCTAAACTCAATCAAGGGTCTGTGTTTACATTTACCTTGCCTATAAAGATAGGCGAAGAAAGCAGCTCACCTGTTGCCGTATCGACAGGAATCATAGCGGCGCCTTCCGTAGAGTCGATAAATAGCTTCAGTTCTGCGCCTGTTTCTCAGGATGAAACCATAACCACTGCTCCCAAAGTTTTAGTTATTGAAGATAACCCTATTGCACTCACGGTGGCAGAAACCCTGATAAAAAATTCGCATTTGGCTACGGGCACAGCTATAGATGGAGAAACGGGTTTAACGCTTGCGAAAACGCATGCTTATGACCTTATTGTCTCTGATGTGGGCTTACCTGGCATGTCAGGCATAGAATTTACTCGACAGTTGCGTGCTTATGAAAAAGAGCATGATAAACAACCAACGCCTATTGTCGGCTTAACCGCTCATGTTGAAGGGGAAGCTCGAGAGGAATGCCTAGCAGCAGGCATGAATGATGTACTCATCAAACCTTTGACCTTGGCGACGGTAAAAAACATGATTGTGCAATACTCTTTATGCCATAAACCATCTGAACCTGATACAACCGCACTTGGCCCAGATTTACCCAACACCGAAACCGAGCTATTTGAATTAAGCCATCTTAGCTTATTAGATGCTGAGCTTGCTATCAAAGAATTAGGTAACAATAAAGCCTTGCTGATAAAAATGTTACAGTCTTTTTTAGATCACCTTCCTCAAGAAAGACAAGGTATACAAGCGGCTTATGAATCCCAAGATTGGGAGCGGGTTGAGAGGTTGGCCCATAAAATGAAAGGGGGTGCTGTTTATTTGAAACTCAATAAATTGTCTATCGCTTGTCAATATTTGGAACGCTACCACAAGGCAAGCCATTCCAAGCTGCTCGAGCAATTATATCAACAAATGATGAATGTTATCGAAGATACGGCCCCCGTCGTTGTTCAATGGTTAGAAGTCAATCAATAAATGACGATGCTGCCTCTAAGAGGGCGGATTACATGGAACATATTGATGAGCGCCATTTTCATTTTGACAATGAAAAACTCCAGTAGCGTCTGGTTGCCATTGGCACTGATAGTAAGCCATACAATGATAGATAGGATCGTTGGAAGGAAAATAAGAGGCCTTACAATCAGTTTGGTTCAGAGGCGTTCCATTGGAGTATGTTGAATAGCATGAGCGTTGCTGTGGGGTGCTGCTGGTAGAACCGCAAGTGCCTTGAGAAGCTGAGGGTGCACATGTAGATTCTGCCGATACATCTGAACAAACAGTACACAGCACCAGGCCTGCAACTACAGTCATTAAAAAATCATTGTTTTTCAATTGATTCTCCTAGAGTGTTTGGTCATCAACCTATGGCTGGTCACAATACACATATTGACCACTGCCATTTGTAGTGACGCACTGTTCATAGCCATTGATTGTTCTCCACTGACATTGAATCCATCCAGTCCCTTTAGGGTCAGGATGCTGCATATAAGCGCCTTTACAGCTATCCATTGTAAGAAGAGGAACACCATTATTCGCATATGGTGAAGCGCATCCCCCGCCACTTGTGACATCTTTTTGGGGGGTGCCCGCCGAACCACAAGTGTTCACTGCTCCTGCAGTGGACAAAGCACATAAATTAAATACACTGATGATCGAAATTACTAAAAACTTTTTGTTCATTTGTTCACCTGTTTTTGAGGGCCCTATCTTTATTGTAGATTCTTTATTTGGTTTTTCAAGTTCATCCAGGTTTACTTCAGGGTTGTTGCGCATGGAGCAAGCAACTTAAGCGCTTGGTTGTGACGCCAACCAGCTCACCAATTCTTGTTGCGTCTCATCGATGGTGTGCATGAGTTGCTGGTACAGCTGATCTAATAAAGTTGTTTGGTTGCTTTGATAATAATCCTCAAGATATTGGCAGGCGTATTGTAATCGGGTTAAGCCCGTATAAATGGAACCGCCTTTCATTTTATGGGCTAGTTTTTCTATTTTGCCCCAATTGTTTTGGGCGTAGGCTTGCTTGTAAGCGAGTGTCTCGGTAGGGAATTCTTGGTGGATGATGATTTTGATAATATCAATAAACAAAGCGTGATTAGCATGCATATTTGTGAGGCCGGTTGCCACGTCAAACACAGGAAATTGTGAGAGATCAAATAGCTTTTGCTCTGCTTTAGAAAGGTTCGGCATTAATGAGCGCTTGGATAGGGCAGTGAATTATTTAACATACATGTCCTTCACTAGGCGTGTGGGCTTATTTCCATAGTATTATAAATAGGGTGATATTGGAATCAAGAGCGGTATAAAATTTTAATGTGGCTGGAAATAGACCCTTTATTCACGCCTTTTCAATGCGACAATACTCTGATTTATCATGATTTTCTCAAAAAAGAGTGCAATTTATTCCAAATCCTGTTACTATACTGACCAATTTTTACATTGCTTTATCAGGAACCATAATGACTACTATGTCTATAAATTTTTCAGAATTACAGCTTTCGGCCAAACTACTCCAAGCCATTGAAGGTTTGGGATTCAAAACTCCTTCGCCTATCCAACAGCAGACCATCCCTTGGATGTTGCAAAAACGCGATATGATTGCTTTGGCGCAAACGGGCACGGGGAAAACCGCTGCTTTTGCTTTACCTATTTTAGAAAACCTAGATTTGAATCAAGCCGCGCCACAAGCATTGATTCTAGCACCCACACGTGAATTGGCAATTCAAGTGGGTACGCATTTCGAAGATTTGGGCACCCACTTTCACGGATTAGGTGTTACTGTTATTTGTGGTGGTCAGGATTATCGGCCACAGCTAAAAAAATTGCGTGATGGTGCTCACATTGTTGTGGGTACGCCAGGCCGTATCTTAGATCATCTAGAGCGCGGTACTTTAAAATTAGATCAATTGCGTACTTTGGTGCTTGATGAAGCCGATGAAATGTTGCGCATGGGCTTTATTGAAGATGTTGAAACAGTGTTGAAAAAATTACCTGAAGTACGACAAATCGCATTGTTTTCAGCCACTATGCCACCGCGAATTCGACAAATTGCCAAAAGTTATTTAAACGACCCTGTGTCTGTCGAGATTCGTTCTGAAACCGCCACAGTTAAGAGTGTGGAACAGCGTTTTGTTTTTGCCTCACAAGGACAAAAAGCAGATACCTTATTGCGTGTTTTGGCTGTGGAAGATTATCAAGGTATGATCGTATTCGTACGGACCAAAACCAGTACAGAAGAAGTCGCGGAATCTTTAGTTGCTCAGGGATATCGTGCTATGGCAATCCATGGTGATATTTCACAAGCTTTGCGTGAACGCATTATTGCGCAGTTCAAGCAGGGGGCGATTGATATTTTGGTGGCTACTGACGTTGCGGCTCGAGGCTTAGACGTTGAACGCGTGACGCATGTGATCAACTATGATATGGCGCATGATTGCGAAACCTATGTACATCGAATTGGTCGTACCGGAAGGGCTGGTCGCAGCGGGGTTACCATTTTGTTTGTGACACCTCGCGAAGGTCGCATGATGGCTATGATTGAGCGTCATACGCGTCAACGCATTGAGAAAATGGCTGTTCCCAATGACTACGCGATTCAACAAGCTAGAGAACAGCGTTTCATGTTGAAAATTACTGAACGGTTAGAGCATGCGCATTTGTCAGCCTATCAGCGTATGATTGACACGTATTTGCGTGAATCTCCCGATGTGTCTGCTCGAGATGTAGCGGCAGTATTGGCGTTACAATTGAATCAAGACAAATCATGGGAACAAGCTTTGCCGACCATTAAGGCAGAACAACGTGCTCCCAAGGAAATGCGTTCTCCTCGGCATGAGAGAAGTGCTAGTGCACGTGTTCGTGGATCTGATCGACCTGGAAAAGATAGGGATCACAGAGATCGGTCATCTGCATCGTCGTCTCCTTCGTTGCCGACTGATTATCAGCAAGAATTATTCCGCATCGACGTGGGTCGTGTGCATGGTGTCAAACCTGGAAATATTGTGGGTGCGATTGCCAATGAAGCAGGATTACAAAGCCGCTACATCACTGCATTAAAAATTCATGATGATCACTCAACCGTGCGTTTACCCAAAGGCATGGACAAAGACGTGATGCATAAGCTCAATAAAGCATGGATTTGCGGTCGTCAGTTGAATTTAACTGCTGTAGGTGCATAATAAAATATCATGAGAACGTGGGTTGTATGGGGGTTATATCTGTCGTTGGTGACAACGGTATGGGCAACCCCCATTTCAAAACTCGTTATCTTTGGCGATAGCTTATCCGATAGTGGGAACAGCTACGAATATAGTCAACATCATATGCCAGCTGCACCCTGGTATTATCAAGGGCGTTTTAGTAATGGTCCGATTTGGACGGATTTTTTGCTAGACGCTTTTTTTCCTCAAAACAAAACGCAACATATACTGAGCTATGCCTTTGGCGGAGCGGGTATCTTAAAGACCCAAGGTGAGTCTTTTACCTTGACTCAAGAAATTGATAGCTATCTACTGTCGCATTCAGCCTCTACCGTTCAACATAGTGTATTTTTTATATGGATAGGCGCGAACGACTATTTGATAGAGCCGCATTCGAACAACACGAAAATTCCACAGCTGGTGAATACCGTCCAAAAAAATATTGAACGCTTGCTGAATCAGGGCGCAAAGCACTTTATGATCATCTCCTTGCCAGATTTGGGGTTGTCGCCGTTTGCACGAGACTTGGAGATCACAACCGAGCTGTCTCAACTGACTCAGCAGCATAATCGTCTCTTGAAAGACATGGTCATGAAACTGAAAGAACGTTACCCACATGTGGATTGGATTTATTTTGATGTAAACCTACTGTGGTTAGAACTGATGCATCATCCTAAAAAATATGCGTTACTGTATAGCAAAGAGGCCTGTATCCAGACTTTCTCGGAAACACATAAAGGCATCGATAATCGTTGTTCTGAATATGTATTTTTTGATCAATTCCATCCTACAACTTCGGTGCACCAGCGGTTGGCAGAGCATATGATGATAGGTTTGGATTCGTTGCATATACAGGCTATGTCATCCCAATAAACGGTGCTTGTAGATATAAAAATTGGACTTGTGTACAATATGCAGTCATTTTATGTTGGGTAATGTATGAAAACAGAAAAATTTGGTGCAGAGGATATTTTGGCCTTATTGCCAAAATTGGGATATAGAGCGATTTATAAAGAAGATGGTTCAAATGCTGCTCTTTATTATGAGAAGGGCAGTCTATTGGTATTTCCTCCTGTGTCTGACCTACCCGTTAACGGTACGTTGAAGTGTATTACAGCAACTCTAGAAGAGGCCACCCATCATAGCCCCACTTTGATGCAAAATAGAGAACGGTTGTTTTTCCCTGTGTTGGAAGAACAGACTTATGGCGGAAAACCTCGCGGTTTCTGGGTTATTTTGATGTATGATTTTAATAACAACACCATGAGTATGCTGGATCCGACTGGTTATATGAGAGCTTCTTCTTATAATACAGGCCCCATGGCGAGTGAATTAGAAGCTGCTTTACAAAAGCTGAATGTGCGCGTAGATAAAGCTCTGGATAGAAACCATCTTGCGGTGCAACCTTTAGCTGATAGCGTATTTAGTGGTCATTGGATCTGTTATTTTCTGCATAAATTCAGCGAGGGACTCGATCTTGCTGTGATAAAGAAACTAAAAGTAGACAAACAATGCACCCACGATCTGATGGTCGCGGTTTTAACCGGTATAGACCGTTGTACCTCTGTTGATCGACTTGAAGGCGGCGGAGATTCTTTTTCCACACATCCCGCCGATGCTGAGGAATCAGTGCTATTTCCTCCCCTGAAGGAAAAGCAGCGGTATGCCACTCACCTCACGGCAGTGCATTGTGATACGTTTAATATCGATGCTGATGGCGAAGATGATATCACGAGACCTAGCGCGCCCGAGTTAGGTGCTGCCTATTTTCAATGGAATTTGTATGCTGCTCTGATGTTGTCAGGCATGGCCTTGGTGGTGTTAGGGGTTGTTTGTCTTGCAGGGCAGGTTGCAGTGTTGCCCCCCACAGGTGCAGCGGTTCTGTTGGGTGTTGGGACAGTGACTTTTTTTTCTGGAGTAATCGGAAAATCTGGTTTATTTGATGCGAGGTCTCCTTTGTCAGCAGCGCAGCAAGGGCATTTACAACCGACCCTAATCTGAGTGACTTTACCACCCCTTCCATTGACAGATTGTTTCATACGCTTTTCGTATTTGTTGGGTTTTTTCTGTGGCAGCTTTGATGGTGCTTGCAGAAGCACCCTTTGCAATCAGTTTATCAGGGTGATAATGACTGATCTGACGGCGATATGCGCGTTTGATATCGGCTTGTGACGCTGTAGGCGCTACTTTTAAGAGCGTGTAAGGATCCTCACTGGTTTCATGATACGACGGTGGCGGCTGATGTTGGTAAGAGCGGCTGCGCTGATCCTGGCGCGTGTTTTGCTGCTGCCAGCGGCCGTACCACGGGAAATCTTGTGCAAATTGATAGTGTTGATACAAAGGCGCCAATTGTAAATGAGAAAGAATCTGATTTAAAATTTCTATCTTTTTTTCTGTGAGCTCACTCTGTTTTACAAATTGATATTGCGTGTTGACAAATAAGCGGATCAAAATAGGTTTTTGGCGAATGTTTTGATATAGATTCTGCAGCGTAAGTGATAAGTTAAATTGAACTGATTTCCCTTGTTGAAACCAATGTTGAGCAGATTTTTTCTGCTTGGCGTTGAGTTTCATATGCGTCATGATATCGTTGGCATATTGAATATCTTGTTGAGAAATATGACCGTCTGCTTTGGCCAGATGGCCTAATACAGCAAAAGTAGATTCAAGAAAAGCACGTTGAATATTTGGGTTTTTCTCGTGTTGGTAAGGCCAGAATGGTTGAGAAAAATGTGAAGACAGTCCTCGGTCAAAAAAATTCCCGATGATGATGCCAAAAAGGGCCCCAGTTGATCCTGCAATGAGAAACCCAAAAAACGCGCCAATCAATTTTCCCCACCAAGTGCCGCTGGTGAATAATTGACGTAAATCCATTAAGACTCCTGATGAACCAAAGGAACAGTATGATTAGGATAGAAGTTTAGAGTATAATCGACCGATTAAAAAAAAACATCAGTGAATGTCTACGATTTAGAGATCCTTTCTATTCTACGGAGGAAAGAGTGCCTTAAGGGCTACCTTCCTCTTACTAAGCCAAGGTCATTATGAGAAGAATTTATACGATAATCATGTATATGTTGGTACCCGTTATCTTGTTGCGGCTACTTTGGAAAAGCCGCCGTTCACCCGCTTATGGACAAAGGATCTCAGAACGCTTTACATTAAATACGTCTTTGTGTGAGCCTGTGGATGTGTGGGTGCATGCTGTGTCGATGGGAGAAGTGGTTGCGGTCACGCCTTTGGTAGAGCGGATGTTGGCCAAGAATTTAAGGGTGTTGATCACGACTATGACGCCCACCGGTTCTCAACAAGTGCTAGCGCGCTTCAAGTCAAAGGTTGTGCATCAATATGTGCCTTATGATTTGCCCGTGTGTGTGCGCCGATTTTTCAAGCGGTTCCAACCGCGTGTTGGCATCATCATGGAAACCGAGTTGTGGCCAAATCTGATTCACCAGGCCAAATTGGCTCATATACCATTGGTTTTGATCAATGCCCGTTTATCTGATCATGCGTTTGTGTATTATCATAAACTGCGTTATTTTTTTGCTAAAATTCTTTCTGAATTGACTTGGATCGGTGCTCAATCTGAGCCAGATGCTGGTAGGTATCTGGCTCTGGGAGCATTGTCGTCTCAAGTGACCATGGTGGGTAATATGAAATTTGATGTGTCTATGCCACCTGCAACGACCTCTGCTTTAGAACAGTTAAAACAGACTTGGGGCGCGCATCGACCTGTATGGATTGCTGCTAGCACCCATGAAGATGAAGAAGCGCAATTATTATCACAGTTATCGCGAATCAAGGCGGCAATTCCGGATCTATTGCTGTTGATTGCGCCACGCCGTCCAGAGCGTTTTCAAACTGTATATGCATGGGTGACACAACAAGGCTGGAAAACGGGGTTACGATCGCAACCGCATACCCTTGGTATGGATAATGATGTGATTATTCTAGATTCTATGGGCGAGCTGATGAGTTTTTATGGATTGAGTGATTATGCATTTGTAGGAGGCAGTTTGGTGCCGGTTGGCGGGCATAATGTGTTAGAACCCATTGCGATGCAGGTGCCTGTGTTGTGTGGGCCTTATATGCAAAACTCTAAATCTATTTGCGAAGAGTTGCTAAGACATGGCGCTTTGCACCAAAGCCGCAGTGCTGAAAATATTGCTGATCAGTTAATTGCCCTATATCAGGATCCTGCAAAAAGAGCTCAGCAGATTGCTTGTGCTTCCTCAGTATTGCACGCCAATCGCGGTACGGTTGACCGCTATTGGCATAGAATTGAAGAGATCATGATGGGCAAAGAGATGTAGAGGATTTTGTGTAGCATTGAAGCCATGCTCCAACATGGCTTTGCTCGGGACGACGTGGGGAGTTACGTTTTAAATGTTGTCATTCCCGCGTAGGATCTGAATCTATTTTGTGGCAAAGTTATGAGCGAGTCTGTAGGGGGGATTCCCGCCTGCGCGGGAATGACTCAAATGAGATCGAATGTCATCACAGTATGATTTTTCCCTGCGGAGGGTTAATTACCTTGATTTTGTCGTTCTTTGATCTCAGACAAGGTTTTACAGTCAATACATAGCGTAGCAGTGGGGCGTGCTTCTAAACGACGCAAACCGATTTCAATGCCACAGGCTTCACAATACCCAAAATCATCTTCTAATAAGCGTTCTAGCGCATCTTCAATTTTCTTGATGAGTTTGCGTTCACGGTCTCTTGTACGCAGTTCAATATTAAATTCTTCTTCTTGACTGGCACGATCAGAGGGATCGGGGAAATTGGCTGCTTCATCTTTCATGTGAGAAACGGTTCTATCTACTTCTTCCATTAAGGACTGACGCCATGCCAACAAAATCTTTTCGATATGGGCTCGTTGACCTTCATTCATATAAGCTTCATCGGGTGTTTCTTGATAGGGCGCGATGCCCATAGAGCCAAGAGAGGTGTCAGTTTTCATAAGTTTACTCACTTTTTTATTAATTTTAACTTCACATTATAACGGATACAGAGCGTGCTAACAATTTTAGAATGATGATTTCAATCGTTTACCCCCACTGACACGATCCAATCCTTGCCAGTCTTGCCAGCATTGAATGTCACCGTACCCATGTTGCTCTAGTAATTTTTTGACCGCAGCTGCTTGGTCATAACCATGTTCCAACAGCAAAATACCATTCTCCTGTAAATGATTGTAACTGTGCTGAATGATAAAGCGCAATGCTTCTAAGCCATCAATGCCACTGACCAAAGCTGATTCGGGTTCAAATCGCAAATCCCCTTGCGTCAAATGACTATCTGTAGCAGACAAATAGGGGGGATTAGACACAATAGCATCAAATAATTGTTGATGGAATGCTGCAAACCAATCTGAAACCATAAAGTTAATGTGAGCTAATCCCAGGCGTTGGGCATTGTTTTGTGCCACGTTTAAGGCTTTGGACGATTGATCACAGGCCGTGATTTGCCAATCAGGGCATTCGGTGGCAAGCGCCAGAGCTATGGCGCCACTTCCAGTACCTAAATCAAGTATAGAGAGTGGTGCAGCTGGATCTAGCAACGCCAACGCTGTTTCTACCAAACGCTCTGTTTCAGGTCTTGGAATGAGAGTATCAGGGGTGACGACCAGATCTAGGGACCAAAATTCTCGATGACCCAGGATATAGGCGATGGGGGTGCCTTGTTGACGTTGGGTGAGTGCCTGTTGATACAGGGTGGCTTGTTCTTGTGATAAACGCTGTTCGGGGTGTGCAAACAAATAAGTGCGTGATACTTGCAGTGCTTGTTGCAGCAAAATTTCTGCTTCTCGATGCGCTTCTTCTTGGGATGCTAGCATGTTCATGCCAAAGGACAATGCTTCTTTGATCGAACTCTCAGGCTTCATGTCGACCTAATTCGGCGAGCAGTTCCGCATGGTATTCACGTTTTAACGCATCGATGACCTCGATCACGTTGCCTTCTACAATTTCAGCAAGATTATAGAGGGTGAGATTGATTCTATGGTCGGTCAAGCGTCCCTGTGGAAAATTATAGGTTCGGATGCGTTCAGATCGATCGCCGCTACCTACCTGTAATTTACGCGTGAGATCTTGTTCTTGCTTTTGTTTGCTTTGCTGGGCGGATAACAAACGAGTTTTGAGCAAAGACATGGCTTTTGAACGATTTTTATGTTGTGAGCGTTCATCTTGGCATTCTACGACTACCCCAGTGGGCAAATGGGTGATACGAATGGCAGAGTCGGTTTTATTGACGTGCTGTCCGCCTGCACCCGAGGCCCGATAGGTATCAACACGCAGATCATCTGGGTTAATTTGGATGTCATGAATGGCATCGATTTCAGGCATAATGGCTACGGTACACGCTGAGGTATGCACCCGTCCCTGCGATTCAGTGGCAGGCACGCGTTGTACGCGATGGGTGCCTGATTCAAATTTTAAGGTTGCATAAACTTGTTGACCTGAGATATGGGCAATCACTTCTTTAAAGCCGCCGTGTTCGCCATGATGAGCGGTTACGATGTCAACTTGCCATCTGCGTTGCTCGGCAAAACGCGTGTACATGCGAAATAAGTCGCCGGCAAAAATTGCGGCTTCATCGCCCCCTGTGCCGGCACGAATTTCTAAATACACATTACGTTCATCGTCTGGATCTTTGGGAATCAAATGATATTGCAGTGCTTCGTCTAATTGAGTGATTTTTTCTTGTGCGACGGTCAATTCTTCAGCGGCCATCGCAGCCAATTCCGTATCGTCGCCATGACATAATTCTTCTAAAGAGGCCGCATCTTCTTGGGCTTGGCGATAGTCCGTAAAGCAGGTGGTGATGGGTTCCAATTGTGCGTATTCTTTGGATAGATTTTTGAATTTTTCTTGATCTGCGATGATGCTTGCTTCGGACAACAGGCGGCTGATTTCTTGAAACCGCTCTAACATGTGTTCTAATTTATTTTCAAGTGAGATCTTCATAAGAACTTTGGCTAGAATGAAATAAATAATGGGCCAAATCCAATACTTCATCACGCTGATCTAGTGCAGCTTGACGTAAGCCAATGGTGGGCATATGAGTGAATTTTTTGATCAAACGTTCGCTGAATTCGGTCATCACCTCAAATTGGTGATGGCCTTTGGCCAGTTTTTGCATGGCACGTTCTAGTTCTTGTGCAGCCAAAGCTTGCATGCTGCTGCGGTAATCGCAAATTAATTCTTTGGCACGCAGCGCACGGTGATTGTGCATGAATGCTTTGAGTTCGAACTCAATCAATTTTTCTGCATGCATAGCTGCGGCATGCCGTTGCTGCATGCCTGCTTGGGTCAAACGATCCAAATCGTCAATATTGTAAAGAGTGATATTCGGCAGAGACCCTACATTAGGTTCAATATCCCTGGGTACCGCTAGGTCTAAAAAAAACATAGGGGCTTGACGGCGGGCCTCCAAAATATCAGTGACCATGCTTTGAGAAATAAAAGGGTAAGGGCAAGCGGTTGCTGAGACCACGATGTCGGCTTTGATCAATGCGGCTGTCATGTCGTGAATGGGGATAATGGTGCCATCATACAAATCAGCCAGGGTACTGGCATGATCTTCTGAACGGCTGGTGATCATGAAGCGCCGTACGCCTTGCTGATGGAGATATTTGGCCACTAACGCGGCTGTTTCTCCTGATCCAATGACCAGTACAGAGAGATCAGCAAGATCTGCGAAGCGTTGTTGAATCAGTTTTGATGCGGCAAAGGCGACTGATGTGGCATGTTGTCCTACACCACTTTGATTACGAATGCGTTTACTGGCCCCAAAAACGAATTGAAAAATATGACGCAAGCTGGTGCCAACCGCATTGTTCGCATCAGCAATCTGAAAGGCTTGTTTCATTTGTCCCAGAATTTGCGGTTCACCCAGCATCATGGAATCTAAACCACTGGCAACACGCACAGCATGTTTCACGGCTTCTTGGTCTTCTAGTAGATACAAATAAGGCTGCAGTTGTTCTAAGGACATATGATGATATTGGGCAAACCAAGACAGCAATTGTTTGGGCGCTTGTGTATCGCAATACAATTCGGTGCGATTGCAGGTGGACAGCATCACCGCTTCATTGATATCTGGCTCGTCCAGCAAGGTATCGAGCAGGGTTTTTTGCTTTTCTGGAGAGTGCGCGAGTGTTTCCCTAACGTTAAGAGGCGCTGTTTTATGATTCAGTCCGCAAACAATAAAAACCATAGGGATACGAGTGGGTAATAGAATTAATATATTATAACGGATTGGTTCTGTAATTTATACAGGATGTGCCATTCTTTTAGGAGGGCAACTAAGTTTTATAAGTTAAAAAGCAACTAGTCACCACAAGGCAACCGCATCTAAAAAAATATAATATTACCAGTGTGCCTACGTTCCGTGCTTTATGCACGGAATCCAGTTTGAATCTCGAATCAAGATTGTCTGGATACCGTGCATAAAGCACGGTAAGTAGGCGAAAAAGATGGTTTTAATGTTCAAAATGCGCCAAATATGGCGTTTCCTTGAAAGGTAATAACTCGATTTTATGAAAAATCCCCACCGCCGAATCCCCGCGGCGCAGACCGCGGGGATTCGGCGGTGGGGATTTTTCATAAAGTCGAGAATAAGTGGTTACATTAAAAATACCTCAAGAAATTTCTATGTCTACCGCTAACTTCTACAGAGGGCTTAACATCAGGATTTACACAAAGCTTCGAGGTTGAAGCAAGTTTTGTTGTTAATGAGGGCGTTTAGGTGAACTAAATGACCGAATGAAACATAAAACTTAACGAAGAGATCGAGGTTTTGTGTAAGTCCTAAACATATTTAAGGTGACTCTATGGAAATTATCTTTCATGGTAAGCATGATAGTATGGAAGAAGCGACTCACAGTTTATTAAGTATCATCAAATTATTCCATGATCGTTATCAAATCGATGGGTTTCGCGAGATGCATTTGTCCGTGACCCTGGTTGATAGCTGTGGCGAAGATGTTGAGCTGGTAGACAGTGAAACAGACCAAGCCCTAAGAGTATTTGAAGTTTATCGTGAAGGAAAAGAGGTGATAAAACGCCGCGGTCGCCCCAATTTGAAGTTAGTGATGAACCAGGAAAATGAGGGCCGATAAATTACGCCAGGGGTGTGCTTTACAATACCCAAAAAACGGTCTATGTTGATACAAATGGATATGTTTATAGTTAGAAATGCACCCTGAAAAAAAGGCTGGGGGTGCACGGAAAAGGGTTTGTTAAATAATTCGTCATCCTGAGCGCAGCGAAGGATCTGCTCCACAACAGAGAGATCCCTCTTTCCCCTCAAGATGACAAAGTCAGTCATTTGTGCTTGTTCAGTCTGGCTTGATGCGCAATCTGGAATTAATGCGCATCGGGGAGAATGTTCACCGTGGCAATCATAGTGTACCGGTGTATGAACGTTTGTAGGGGTTAGTCCGCTACGATTTACTTAATTAAGGCGAGCCCAATGCCGGGGGGTAAGCTTTAATAAATAAGGAGATACCACATGTTACATTTATCAACCAAGGGTTCTAAAAAATCTTATGTTGCAAAAGCTGCGTGCCTTACAGCGGGATTAGTAGCTGTGTTTGCTAGTTCTAGTGTGTTGGCTACTAACATGAGTGTAGTATGCACTCCGGGTAATCATCTGGTTACAATATCGATATCTGGGCACCCAGCATACCAATGCCGTGACAAACAAACTGGCGAAGTAGTATCTGCTGGTAACGTACAATAATTGTAAATATACCAGTTGAGCAAGTTGATTTCCTTGCGCAGCTGGTACCTACTAAAATGTTTGGTTTTTGGCGTAATGCCATATTAATTTCTTTATTGCATGCAAAAGGGTTTGATTATTTAGGTGTTTAAAGAAAATTCATTATTAATTGACTCGTCATCCTGAGCGCAGCGAAGGATCTCCTCGACAACAGGGAGATCTCTCGTTTCCCTCGAGATGACAAGGTCAGATATTTGTGTGTGCTCAGCTCGGCATTATGCGCAGATAGAAATACAGCGCATGGGGGAGTACGCACAATGAAGCGCATGATGTACCGGTGTATAAAACGTTGTAGCGGCTAGTACGCTACGATCTACTCAATTAAGGCGAACCCATTGCCGGGGGGTTAAGCCTTGATAAATAAGGAGATACAACATGTTACATTTATCAAACAAGGGTTCTAAAAAATCTTATGCTGCTAAAGCTGCATGCTTTACAGCGGGATTAGTAGCTGTATTTGCTAGTTCTAGTGTGTTGGCAGTAAGTGGTCCTTTGTCGTGCGATCCTACTCCAGATTTACGGACTAAACTTAGCACTATTGCACCTGACCGTACACAAACTAATTTCGTGATGCAAGTTATCGACGTCCCTGGTGCCGACGGAACTCCGACAAAAAAATACCAGATCCAAGCTGTGGGCCCTAATGGTCGTTTCTTTATTCAAGGAAGGATGCTAAACAACTGCAATCTAAATGGTAAAGTTGTTCAGTTCATCGCAAATAATACTGACTCGTTACAAATCATTGGTACTGGCGATATAGTTAGTAACTTAATTTTGAGTAATTAATTTACACCTGTACCAGGTGCACAAGTCGATTGCGTTGATCTTGTGTACCTGGTGCCTTACGTACCAGCGTATGAAACGTTGAGGTGGGTAAATACGTTTCGAACACGTAAGTAAGGGCCAACGCTGAAGTTAAGCTATAGTAAATCAGGGAGATACCACATGTTACATTTATCAACCAAGGGTTCCAAAAAATCTTATACTGCTAAATCTGCATGCCTTACAGCGGGATTAGTAGCTGTATTTGCGAGTTCTAGTGTGTTTGCAGTTGCTATGAGGTGTCTATATACAGGTTCAACACCACCTCCTGGGGCTGCAGCTAATCATTTTGCAGTAGCAAGGACTTTCGACGGCAACGCATTCACTTTTACGGATTTAAGCACTAACACATTAGTTAAACCAGAAATGATAGGAAGCTGCACCATAGGCAATAATATTCCTGTTAATCTCACCCGACAAGGTCAAGCTATAGAAGTTAGGGATGCTGCTACTGGTCAATTGATTACCGGTATCGATGCGTTTTACTTGAGTGTCCCATGATACACCTGTAGTAGGTGTATCAAACGTTGTAGCCGGTAATCTACGATCACCTAATTAAGTCGAGCCAATGCCTAGGGTTACGCCTTAATAAATCAGGGAGACATCACATGTTACATTTATCAAACAAAGGTTCTAAAAAATCTTATATCGCTAAAGCTGCGTACTTTGCAGCCGGATTGTTAGCGCTGTTTGCGAGTTCTACTGCGTTGGCTGATAGAGATGTGTTAAGGTGCAAAGGTCCTAAAAATGTTTCATTTTTTCTACAGTCAGTAGCGGGGCAGGGAACCGCTGAGGCGACGTATAGGCTGGTTACCAAAGATACTGGCGTTGTACTTGAGGCAAACCAGGTACAGTGCTTTTATCATGGTAAGCAAGTGGTGATGAAGAAAATGGGTACAGGTTACCAATTGACAGTAGATGACGAAGTGATTGCATGGACAGACGTCACGTTTTTCGAATAACCATTCAAAACATACTCGGCGCACAACCAAGTTTTCTAGGTTAAAATATCTCCAGACATTTCTGTCTTTATCGCTAACTTCCATAAAATCCTTAAATACAGGACTTATGCAGAACCTCGAGGTCGAGGCAAGTTTTGTTTTTAATAAGGGAGTTTAGGTGAACTAAATGACCGAATTAAAAACAAAACTTAACGAAGAGGTCGAGGTTTTGCGTAAGTCCTAAAATATTTAGGCGAATCTATGGAAATTGTCTTGCATGCTAGGCATGATAGTACGCAAGAAGCGACTGACCGTTTATTGAGTATCATCAAATTATTTCATGATCATGATCACATCGATGGGTTTTGCGAGACCAAGCCTTAAACTTAGTTGAAGTATATCGTGAAGGAAAAGTAGTGATGAAACGCCGAGGTCGCCCCAATTTGAAATTTCGTGGTCAATAAGGAGATTGAATGACGGCGGCTAAAAACGCAGTGCGTGGTGAGTTTAGGGATATACTGACGAAAGGCGCAAAAGAACTGGTAGTTGGAGCTACTCCTGATGTTGCAACTCTTGGGTTAGGCGCGATCGCCTCTAATCCTCTTCTGAATCCTGCCAGTGCGGCGATTGCTACAGTTGCTATTGGTTTGACCATTACAGCGTTGAATCAAGGCTATCAAACGTTACAAGCACACTTGCAACACCAACAAGATGTCAAAGAACTTTTCGAGCAAGACTACTTACATGGTACGGTCAGCTTTTTTTGCCCCTACAAAGTAACCGATCGCTCGAATGGACAAGTGTTTTTTGATAGCTTTCTTGGCTTGCTGCAAGACACAAAAGGTAAAGACAGTGTTTTATTTAAATTAGCGGGTATTCATTTTACCGAACAAGTGTCAGGGGCTGGTAACAGAAGAAATTTTATGTTGCAACCGCAAGAGGTATTGGGAACCAGGTACGCGCTGATATCTATGGCTTCTTTGCCTTTGGCGTCTGAATATGATTTTTCTCAAGGTGAAGATGATTTGCTGGATCGCGCTCGCTGTGGCGGCGATGATTTTTTAGGGACAAGCTTGCCCATTTTTTTGGAAATGATTCATTCATACGAAAAACAATCCCCTGAACAGGCTATTGAAATGCATAGTTTTCCGCAGAAAACTGTGAGTCGTCTAGACTTGCTGCGGTTTATCACCATTGCTTTTTCGAATCTTCTATTAAATCTCCAACACCCGCCTGATCTTGAGTCGGATAGTAAAATGCCTTTGAATGACAAGGCGGCCATGGGTTTATGTGCGCAAGTAGAAGAAGTATTGGACAAAATTCTTTTGCCAGATGAACATTATGATGCGTTTAATTACCTAGAAAAACTCTATTTTCGGGATGAATTTTTAAAGTTTCTACGATTGTTAAAACGAGAAGTTCAGGAGCTGAGAGAAGGCTATCAATATAAACTATTAAGATCTTTGAATTTGGCTGGCGTGGTTGCAGAATCGCAGGGACTGTTACAAAACATCAATGCATCTTTATTTCAAATGCTTTATCCCAATTCGCCACATAGCGACCAAAAATATTTACGTTCTTTGTGCCGACAATTATCAAATGCCTTAGATGATCACCCTGATGTATGGACCGCAGTCTCTCGCGCTATAAAGAACAAGTTACCTAGTATGCAGGGATTGAATGCAAATCCAAGCACGGTGATTGATCTGATTGGTGTGTTTTCATCGGTGTCACCACGGGATAGATCAGAGATCATTCGTGTCTTGCTATCCGTTAAAACACAACAAAATGAACCTAAGTTTCATGCACTGATCCAACCCTTACAGCAACTGAATGAGATGTTTATCAAACCACTTGAGCCTTTGTTACCCAAAGAAACCAATGCCACAGGCACTTATATACTCAATGTATTGGCATTAACCGCAGAAAGTTCGCCTCCTTTTTTGCAGGAAGCAGTCATCAAAACCAGTAACCCAACACTGCAACAACAATTTGCTCTTATCAATGACCAAGCAGATTGGAAAGAAATAGGTCGCAGTATATTGAGCAGAGAAACAGGTGATAAATTACGGTCTATGTTAAAGATACAGCAAGGCGAGTTTCTGGGGGCGGTCAGAACTGTAAAAGCACTTCAAGAGTTTTTAGACAATAGTAAAAATTTACTACTGAATCTGCAAGTGCAACATATGGTGAAAAAAGCCTGTGAAACATTAGAACAAAAGAGACTGCTGTTGAGCGCGGCGGTGAGTGATTTAAGCGAATATGTGTCAAGTCGTGATCATGATTCTGCTAACCAGCGTAAAAAACATATCGCGCATATGATGAGTCCTACCAAAGGATTAGAGCATCGCTTCAGTGCCTTAGAGGATTTAATTGGGCAAACCTTGAAGGTTTTAAAATCATCAGATTTTAGTTCAAATCAAGTCCATCTCATACAAGACCAAGTGAATGCGATTTATGCTTCGCACCAAGAATTTGAGGCAGATAAAACAGTGCTCTTATCTCTGGCATTAGCTGCTTTAGGAGAATCAGGTACCCCGCTGTCTACCCATATTCAAAGCCATGCAGTCTCAGGGGCGCTTGCAGAAATTGGAGTACAAACCGATGTGTTGATCGATACGCCCATGCCTGTGATAGATGATCACCAAGATGTTTTTCTACCAGGTTTACCACCAGGTCATCATTTGGAAGCGTATATGGTGAGCCCCAGTCTGTTATTTGCGGTGATAGAAATGGTCAGTGCTTTTTTACTGATGGCGGCTCTATTGGTGTTTTTATCACTTACTTTTGGAGCGCCTTATCTCCCGATTATTGCCGCTTTAAACGCACAACAAATCACAGCGTGTTCCTTGGCTTCTTATCTGAGTGCTGCATCAGGAGGAGTGGGGTTAGCTTTGTCTTATTTTTTCACACCCGAACCCCGGCCCCGGCGGGTTGATTTGTCTGACGGATTTGTCCTTGGACCAGGAGAGGAACTGCAAATTGACATTGTTGACAGCTTAGCGTTTAGAAGGACCGTTTGACGGCTTTTAAAAAGCTGACTATAGTTTAGTTTGAAGTATTTTGGACTATTTGTCCAAAGACGGTGTATGAAACGGTGTAGCGGTTAGTACGCTACGAACACTCGATTAAGACTGGCCCAATGCCTGAGGTAAGCCTTAATCAATAAGGAGATATAACATGTTGCATTCATTAACCAAGGGTTCTAAAAAATCTTTTGTTGCTAAAGCCGTGTGCCTTACTGCGGGATTAGTGGCTGTATTTGCTAGTTCTAGTGTGTTGGCAGATTCAACACCATCACAGGCTACTCCCATCCGTTGTGCTTTTAAAAACGGAGATGACGCCTCTCAGCTAAGATTAAAAGCGGGTTCAGCCGCGGGTACATTTGTATTCTATGATGCTGGGACGACTAACCCAGTTGACCCAAGTGCATTAAATTGTACCACTGCGTCAGGAGATTCAGTTAGCATGGAACCAGCAGCAGCAGGCGCTGTTATACTCATGGTTCTTGGCGAAAGAATTTTCTATTTGCCACTATTATATCGCTAAGCCTCCAAAGATCACTAAGCCTCCAATTAGCCAAACACCAAATCGGTGTTTGGCTAATTGCTTATTTTAAGGAAGGAAATAAAAAGGATTGGGCAGTTTAAAGGTTTGTTGTGCGTAGCCACCTGTGAGGTCTGAGTTTTGATCCCCGATAGACGCAATGATGGTATAGCCTTGCTGCGTGATTTTGGCTCGAGCGGCTGTTTTATACGCGATGGTGGGAATGTGTTCGCTGCGAAGCTCTAGACCTGACCAAGATTGGTAACCGGCTGCATGTAAATTTTGAATGGTTGCTTCTTCAAGCGTCTTATCGCGACCCGTCACAAAAAATACCGCAATATTTTGTTGCAATGCTTTAAGATATAAATCAAGTACGGGTTGGATGGCTGGTTCATCTGCTGCCAACAATTGACGGGTAATTTCGTCGGGTAAATTGGCAAAATCAATGGTTTTCATATTGCTAAAATTTGAAAGACATGTTTCATCAATATCTAAAACAAGTGCCAGTTTATTAGGGTGAGGCAGATCTTGATTGGCACGAACTGCAGCTGCGATGTATTGATTTGCTTTGCTTGTGACGTCTTCTATTTCTTTCAAATAGGCACCAGAATCATGATATTCCACCAGATTCTTTTTTAATAAACCAAGATTAGCGGGTTCGGCATAGGTTTTGGATTGTATGACGAAAGCAGCGAGAATTGCAAAGAGCGTATGGAGAAACAGGTTTTTTTTGTTCATGCTAAGTACTCTTGTAGATTTCATGGGAAAAGTGATTATAAAATGAACTTATTCATTTGTCAAAATTTTTATTTAACAAGACAGCGAAGATCAGTATATACTTTAAACTATGACCACTAAGTAGGACACACGGATGGGCCAACAACAACAGCAGCAATCCGGCGACCATTCTATGGGGGGCGCGTGGGTTGCCGCGCTATTCATATTTGCTGGGTATATTATTTGGGTCACAGCACGCCACTATATTGTGTCTTTTGTGTTTGCATTTAATGTGATGCAAGCAAAGTTTATGAACTATTTTATCAATGACCCTGATTTAAGCAATGATATTTTCTTGATGCAAACTTTAGATCCGAACCTGGTTGATTGGGCACAATTGATGACATTTACCGAACACGTTGGAAACTTTAGTCGTTATCCTTTGATCGTTTTGATGCTGGTGTTTGGTGTTATTTTATATCGCTCAGATGTGACGATGAAATATCGTAAAAAACATAGTATGAGTACGCTGCGGGAACAAGAGCAACAAAATTGGCCAGCCATCATGCCTGTGGTCAAAGAAGACTTGGTCAGTATTGATGTCAATAGTGGTCCTTGGGCAATGGCGATGAGTCCCATGGAATTCTCTAGAAAACACAATTTGTTAAAAAAAGCAGATATTTTACTGGATAATTCTATTCCAGGGCAGGAGATGACAGCAGGGTTAAAGCGAGGCGATGCCAAAAGAATTTTTACCTTGCAATTAGGCCCTGCTTGGGAGGGGTTTGAGCGCTGTCCTTTGCATGTGCGTGCTTTGGCTGCGGTATTCATGGCACGGATGAATCGAGATAAAACTGCAGCTGCGGCCATATTAAAGAATTTGGATAAATCGTATGTGGCGGGGAAGTTAGAGCCAGGGGATATTGATGCTGTGATAGAGAAATATCGCAATACTGAATTGGTCACAGATATTATAGGACGTCATGCCTATTTGTTAACCGTGATGGCGTCGTTGCTGGAAGGTGCTCGCCAAGATGGTGTGGTGCCCAGTTCTGAGTTTTTATGGTTGAAACCAGTTGACCGGCGTTTATGGTATATGTGTAATTGTACTGGCCGCCAAACGCCTTTTGTCGAAGTGGGTGGGCCTTTTGCACACTGGAAAGCGGAAAAAGCGATGGGCCGAAGCTCGCTTGCTCCTATGATTGATGAGGCCATCAAAGCGCTGGAAATAGCGATTCGTGAAGTCAAATTATCTCCTAAAGAATTACAGGGGCTCCAGCCATGATGAGAGGTATTGATTCAAGGAATGAAATAGATCCAACCAAATTACTTCGAGATACGCGTACCCTTGGACAGCGTATCGTAGGGTTTTTTGAACAACCCATCAATGTCAGCGTGGTGTTGATTTCTGGTACTGCTGCCAGTTACTTTCTGCCCCAAGCGAATATTGTTTTTCTCATTTTAAGTGTCACCATGTTTTGGTTTGCAGTGACTCGCAAACATAAACTGCCTTTTCGTTTACCTCAAGTGGCTAAAACCAAAGATTATAATGATTTGAAGCCCGGTATCAAATTGCCTTATATGGCGCGAGGGATTGCTTTTTTTGGCAATGAGAAACAAACCAATCGAGAAATTTGGTTTGCCAATGAAGATATGCGGACCCATGCTTTGATTTTTGGATCTACTGGTAGTGGTAAAACAGAAGCATTGGTGTCTATTGCGTATAATGCGCTGGTGCAAGCGAGCGGATTTATCTATGTAGATGGTAAAGGCGATAACTCGTTGTATGCCAAAATCTTTTCCATGGTCCGTAGCATGGGGCGTGATGATGATTTGTTATTGATTAATTTCATGACGGGTGCGCGTGATATCGTGGGTCCCCAAGAAAAGCGTTTATCGAATACTTTGAATCCGTTTTGCCAAGGATCGTCGAGTATGTTAACCCAGTTGGTCGTTAGTCTGATGGGTGATAGCGCCGGTTCTGGCGATGGCGATATGTGGAAAAACCGAGCGATCGCATTCGTAGAGGCCTTGATGCGCCTGCTGGTTTATATGCGTGATGAAGGCGCTATTTTATTAGATGCGAATTCGATTCGAAATTATTTTGATCTTGGGCGACTGGAATCGATTGTGATTGATAAAGTATTTCCGCGTGATGAACAAGAGTCCGTCAATATCGATCAAATACCCAAATTAGTAACTGATCCTTTACGCAACTACTTAAATACACTGCCAGGATATAATAAAGAGAAAAAAGGCAAACAAGTCTCACAAGTTTTGGAACAGCACGGCTTTATCACCATGCAGTTGGTGCGAAGCTTTTCATCTTTGGCCGATACGTATGGGCATATTATTCGAACAAATCTTGCAGAAGTGGATTTTAAAGACGTGGTCTTAAACCGTCGTATTTTGGTGGTATTATTGCCGGCTTTGGAAAAATCTCCAGATGAATTGTCCAATTTGGGCAAAGTCATAGTCTCTTCGTTAAAAGCAATGATGGCAGCAGGTTTGGGGGAAGATGTAGAAGGGGATTACCGCGATGTGATCGAAAGAAAACCCACCAATGCGCCTACGCCCTACATTTGTATTCTGGACGAGTATGGCTATTATGCGGTCAAAGGCTTTGCCGTAGTGCCAGCCCAGGCGCGGTCTTTGGGGTTTTCTGCTATTTTTGCCGGACAGGATTTACCTGCATTTCAAAAAGCTTCTAAAGAAGAAGCGGCTTCGATTGGCGCCAACACCAATATTAAAATCTGTATGAAATTAGAAGATCCCACCGACACTTGGGATTTTTTCACCAAAACAGCCGGTGAAGCGTATGTCACAAAAGTAGATTCTTTTCAAACCAAAGAAAACTCTATGACCAATAGTTATTTGGATACGCGCAGTTCTTCTTTTGAAAAGCGTGCTCGGATTGATTTATTAGATTTAAAGGATCAAACAGAAGGTGAGGCCCATATCTTTTTCAAGTCACAGATTGTTCGGGTGAATATGTTTTATGCAGCACCAAAACCTGTAAAAAGATTGAAAATTAATCAATTTCTAAAAGTAGAGCCTCCTCCAGATGATTATTTAGATAAACTGAAAAAACAATTATCGGGCTTTCATAGCATATTATCCAGCGAAACACCCGGGATTAATCTAACCGTCGAAAGCGAAACCATTGGATTTGTAGCTAAAGCATTACACGAGTCCACTATTGTAGAGCCGATCGAACGGAGTGTGTCGGTGTTATTAGGGTATCATCGCCTTAATGAACCTGAGCAAGTTGAAGATGTGGTTGAAGACGAAGTGACTGGGGTGCTGACGATATTTGCCCCATTACGTCAGCAGCAATTTTCTTTACCCATTTTGGCCAGTGACAAAGCCATGTTTTCCTCGGCATTATTGCCAATACAGGAGACACGGGATAATTTGATTGCTATTGAGAGGCTGACCGGCCAGAAAGCCAATATGGCTGGAAAAGTGGCTAATGAAATCATCAAGGATTTTCAAGTAGTAACCACGTACCCGCCGGATGAACGGCATGTGGAAGATGGAAGTGCTCTTGCAGAGCAAGTGAATTTGATTGCCATAAAAATTCAACGCGCGCGCAAAGCTGCTGAAGTCAAAGAATAGGCACAAGTCGATGCACGTAGGCGGTAGGGATCTTGGCTAAGGTAGCAAAACATGCCTGGTCACATGGGTCTGACGATACAATCACCCAAGAATCTCGCACCGAGCAATTGAACCCATCAATGCTCCTCTGTGCCAAACGCTGCAGTCTCGAGACATATGATACCTGTTCTTTATCTCTGGGATCTCTGTACGGTACGATGTTTAAAACCGTCGTTGCGAGGAGCGTAGCGACGAAGCAATCTAGTGACCTTCGTAAGTGCATCTGATTTATTGAAGTAGCTCACTGATTCATTGATAATCCATATTTTTTCCGCTTAACAGAGATAGCCTGCGGTTTTTCAAGTACGGCTACTCAGGATTCAAGATATA
>CAZVEH010000033.1:0-23929 GCA_964625775.1 uncultured Legionella sp.
GCCACACGACAGGAGATCCCTCGCTGCGCTCGGGATGACGTGGGGAGTTACGAAAGTTAGCTTCCGGCCTAGTTTTTTTCTTTTCAAACACAGAAAATTGATACAGTTGTGCATGAAGCCGTAAACGAGAAATAAGCATTACCTTTAGTTTGATACAGGTTAGAGGCAAATCCATACAGGCACCGTCGCCTACTAAAATCTATTGTCGTTTACGCCAACTATTGACAAGGCAGACCATTTGCCTCGTCCAATCTAATGATGTTTTATGGTGGCGACCTGCAGTTTCATTCGATCGTTTTGGAGGAGTACAGTTAGGAATACGCGACGCAGACCACGACATAATCTGGCACCTATCAAAATGATTTGAATATTTTTCCAGGATGGCTGTGAAAATTCAGATGCAAATGCCGCTAAAACTGCTAAAATCTCCGTTGTCAACGCGCTAACTCCATGTATTTCTTCGTCGGAACACATGATAATGAGTTTGTCAGCGTTGGCAACACTTTGTAATGGAAATCAAATGTGGGTCCACATATGTTTTGGGTATACATTCTTCAGTGCAGTGGTAACAGCTATTATACTGGGCAAACTGATAATTTAGAGATAAGGTTATACCGCAACTAGATTACCCGTTACACTTGTGTACTCAGAGCAATATTATACCCGAATAGAGGCATTGAGCGCCGAAAAGAAAATTCAAACATGGAGCAGAAAAAAGAAGGCAGCTTTGATCTCAGGCGATTCGGATAAGCTATCTTATTATGCTAAACGAAAATCGAAATAATGTTTAAGAGATAACCCTTCGAGACGCGTGCTAAGCACGCTCCTCAGGGCGAACGGTTCTGGAAAAATGGCTAAAGTCGAGAAAATGAAATTAAACGATCCTGTAAGACAAAAACTAATTCGCATTTCGACTCAAGTCTACCAAGGTTATCTTGCGCTTGATTTTTTTAAACATAAATCCTTAACATTCAATCCTGATTCACCTTGTTCTTTGTTTGAGTTTAGCCGCCCGGATGTAGCGTATTTATTACAGAATAGAGACAAAACTATTCGTTATCCCATTGTTTTAGGGGATAAAACGTATGATTTTTGTTTACATAAAATACAAGCACAGGGGTATTCCACTCGCATTGAATGTATCCTGCGTCGTCCTTTAAATGTCACGAATCCTCTACAGCTACCAAGTGACTATGATGAGAATGATACGGCTGTTTTACTGAGCAATCGTTCCTTTATGATAGATGTCTTACACAATGGGCAATGGGCAGTTTCTCTGAATTTGGGGGCGGATCATCAGTTGGGCGGGATAGGTAAGTTGGATTTGTATCGAACGCACTTAGTCACATTGTTTAATATCATTAAGAATCTTCAATCTGACGTAGATAACCGTCACTTGTTGGTGGCTTTGGCCACGGGTTCTGGGAAAACCTATGTACAAGCATTGTGGATGTATATTTTGCATCTGGGTGGGTTTACTGGGATTTTTGCGGTTCCCGAAACATTAATGGCTCAGTTTTATAAAGATTTACAACGTTTTTTGCCGGATAAACTTCTACAAGAGACGGTAATCTTTGGTGACCAAAGCACTCAAGACATACGAGCCGTATTACACCATCCGGGTAAGACCATCCTGACATCCAATCATTTTTTGCTGGATGAGCATTATCTTGATGTAGTTTCAGCGTCGTCCCAACAGACTTTTTTGAGTTTTGATGAACAACATTTGGTGATGTTGAATGAACGACGACGCATGCGATTGCTACAATTATCAAACAAATACTTATCTATTTTTTTAACAGCAACGCCTAGTCGGATGACTTATGAATTATCTGGATCACAACCTGTTGCACTCATGTCCAGTGGCCAAAAAGAAAAAGCAGGTCAAGGACAATTTCCAACGCTGATCACCACCCGATGCGAGTTTATCAGTGATCTACATCGTAAACAAACCTTTGCTTTTGCTACTGTAGCTTATGCAAGAAAATGGTTAAATGGCTTATTTTTGGGTCTGAATGATGCGTTTCAACCTGAGAGCAGCTCCGCAGCCAAAGCTGTTTTGCAAGAGCTTCCTTATTTGTTACAGCGCAAGCCTAACGAGACAGCATTGCGCTGGAGTTTACAAGTGCCTATGGCACGTAAAATGCTATGCGTGATTGATGATAATGAATCCTTGGTTAATTTTTGTGATTTTCTACAAACAAATCATACCAAAGTGTATCATAAGGGTAATTTTATAGAGCGACATAGCATTGCTGATTTTTTTGGTGTTGTTGATGCTGATGCTGAAGTTTTTACTGCTGAAAAGCGTAAAAAAGATAGACGTTATCTTGAAGGCTTATCTTCAGAAGAAATCGCTATATTGGGTCCTCTGCAAAGCGATATTGCATATCAGGGTTTGAGATATCAATTAAAATCAAACATGTTTCATTATATGGTCGAATATGTGCTATCGGATTTGACGTCCCGGGACATGATAGAGCACAATCGATTACGCAAGAATTCCTTGCCTGCTTTTATCGCTTTGGTAAAGAACCATTATCTACGTAAAACCCCACGCTATTATCAAGAAAAATTGACCAAAGACATTGATCCAGCAGGGGCCCAGAAAATTGGTGAACTGCTTGGGTTTATTTCTAGTTATTTGCATGAAGTATTGCGGTGCTTCAGACCAGATGATCAGTGCTTATTTATTGATAATTGGTTTTTGGAGCGTACTCATTTTAGAAAAATATGTTTATTAATGCCTTCCTTTGCTGAGGCATTTGATGAATATGCCGATAAACACTTAGTGATGGGTTTGATGACTGGAATGGCTCATGCAGAAACCCCTATTGCAGATTCTAAGCCATTTTTGGGGCTGAACGAAGAACGGTACCTGATCTATGACTCTGATAAAAAGAAAAAAAGGCAACGTACTGCAGTGGAATTATTAAATGATGGTGCACTAGAATCAAGATTCGAGCCACGGTATGAAAACATATCAGAACACATTGCTGATCAATATTTTCGTTTGGGGTTTGTAGGCATTTATGTTTCCAATAAAAAAACGGAAGGATTTAGCGATCCTAATTTGCATACGGTCCTCAATATTGCAGAACATACCTATAGCGCAAATAATAATCCAACCATTTTGATTCAGAGTATGGGGAGAAATCGAGGTTTAGACGAGACAGTAGTGCCGCAGTACATCCATGCATTGGGTCGCGGTCAGGAAACCAGTTTTGACCTGCAGTCATTAGCTAAAGACGATTACTACCCTGAGTTATTTGCCGCACAAGATCACTATAAGAAAAATTATATTGCTCTTTTGGGACAACAAGTGGGTAAAGACATCGTGGCCTGGTATCACCAGCATGTGGATGTTGATGAGACGATTGATGCGGATCAATTAAAACGACAGGTCTTGCTGTATGTGACACGTGCGTTGCGACGTTTGAATGCACAAGAAGATCATCATATTCAAGTCAGTCGGGCGCAGTTAACCCAGGTTATCCGGGAAGCCATGCGTACTTTAGATCAAGAAATCGCTTATATGCGACGACCGTACCAACTCCCCTTTCTCGTAAGAGCTCTGGGAACTGTGATTAATTTTGTATGCGAATGTTATGATTCGTTGATGCGCTTGCAACCAGCACTAGATTTTTTTCGACATGCTTGGTTATTACCTATACCAGCACAGTGTTCTGCCGAAAACAAAGCCGATCTTGTCTATATGAAAATAATTCAACATACGCGCTTTAAACATTTGGTTTCACAGACCTTAGTGATCAAAGAGTTCAAAACAGCAGTAATGCGTCAACAAGCAGCTATACAACACACAATCCAAAAGTCACTCTACGTCTATGCAACCCCCGCAGTAAAAGCGCAAATGGATGTTCATAGGCAGCAGACGATCATGCCTGTGCTTGAAAAAATGGTTGTGAGCTCTCAAGTGGATCTACTCCGTGGCGCGCTCACCCAAACCAGCGATTTTTTTGGTGTGTTACAAAGCAATCACGGGCTCATAGATTCTTTAGATTCAAACGTGGACTCTGCGGTATTTATTCAACAAGCTCTAGGTTTTTTTCATAAAATCCCCGGGTTAGAGCATTTGCGTGCGGGAGATATTGTTGATTTTCCTCGTCTGTTAAAAGGTAGTATCGCCTGGATGCAGCAAAATCCGCTTGAAATATTTAAACATGAACCAGAGCTTCAAAACAAAGCTTCTTTAGAATTGTGCCAGTTTTTACAACAAGAGTGTAATGATTATCTCAATGCTTTAGTGACTTACCCAGATGCGACGCAAATACGAGCCGCGTTAGCAGATCGGGATAAAATGCAGCGGTTCGCCGAATTAATCGTCCATAAAACCCAAGTAGATAGTCAAATGCCATCTTTAGAAACTGCGTTTGAGGCATTCAAATACCATGTCGATTTACCGCATATCGAGATTTTGCCAACTAAAGTGAAGCATCTTTCTGAGAGTTTTGATGAGTTACAACAAGGGTTTGCTCTGGACTATATTTCCAGTCGCATCACGCCTTTGGTTCAAGGGGAATTATTGCCGTGCTTGGTAAATTATTATCCTCAGACTGAGCGTCAAAGATTAATAAATGAGATCAAACCTGAAGAACTGACGCAATTATTACATTCTCAAAAAGAGCATATTTATAAACTGACCAAACAACCTGATGCATTGGCGGCTTTTCTGTTTTCAAATCTATGTACTCGTGTGCCGCAGCAATGCAATCTCGACGTAGAGTTTAAAAAATCACGTGCCTTTGTCGAAGAACAAACCAACGGGGTATCGCCATTTGTGAATATCCTTCTTTTCACATTGGGACTTACTAAGGCTCGAATCAAAAGCCTTCTTACTTCTGAGCCGTTTTTTGATGCTATTTCTTTGATTTTGCCTTTTCATCATTGGACGGAGCTCAAGCAACGGTTTCGCAGTGATAGTCAGTCATTAGAGCATTTGGCAGAGGGGATATATCAAGCACTTCAAACACAACAAGAATTAACTGCGGAACAATTGCTGTATGAAATCAATCGTGTTTTTCGTACCAGTTATCAAACCACGCCAGACTATGGGCGATGCGTCGCTGAAGAGTTATCCAATAGGATGCAACCTGCGGCATTTAAATTCACCTCAGCTCAAAAAAAGCGGTTGGCAACTTGGATTCGACGTGAATGCTTACCTGTAATGGCAGCATTTATCAGGGATGAGAAAAAAGCATTATTTTTATCACAATCACCCTCTGATCAGCATTTGTGTGAGTTTTTTAGCTCACGTCTCTATCAATTGCAAACCTTATCTCAAGCAGATGAAGCAACAACCTACGGTACTGCGCAACGATTGATACAGGCATTATATCCAAATTTGATACGTTCAAAAGACATGCTGAACCCCATGCAAGAGGTTGCACGATGCCTAAGTCTTTGCCAACAAGCCTTGCAAAAAAGAATGCAAACCATGTTTCTGATGAGCGATACTTGCAAGCAAAAAATGACGGTTTTTTTGAATACAGGTGATTATCAACTCTTAGAAGAGCGCTTGAACAACAGAATGGGCGCTGAAAATCTAATAGCATGTTTTTTTCCAGAGCACGAGCCTGTGAATGAAACGGCGCTTTTAGACAAGCTTCGTTCTAGTGATCCAGCATTGCGGACCATTCGCTCTTTACCGGAAAGAATCGAAGATTTACAACGCGATATCATTTCTCTAGCAGGGGATAAACAGAGTATTGATAAAGAAAAATGGGCGGATTTGATGGTTCAACAACTGTCACCTATTTTTAGACATGCGGAATTTAAAGCTTCTATGAACTTATTCATCGGTAGTTTGACCCAGTCTGATATTCAACTTATTTTTCAGGCTAAAGGATTATCCAGGCCGCAGGAATCTGCAAAGCGTTTGCTTAGGCTGCAACAGATCATTCAACGGGAAGATTGGGTTGGGTTTAAGAGGGAATTTGTAGTAGAAGTCTGTGATTCAGATCGTTTTCCGTTTGAAGCAGTGTTAGAAGATTTTGCCAAATTAATTGAAGAAGTCATGGATTGCCACGGCTACTATAATCAACATACTCCAAAAGGTATCCAGGATACTGCTATTTCACCTGCTTTACTGACTAAGATGTCGCCTCAGTTAAAAGCAATTCGTGTGCCAGCATTTGATGGTCATTTTATGAGTCATTTTTCGCGAAAAATATTTTTTATTCAAGGTATACGAAATGGTTTACCAAGAGCAAGTCGCGTAAGTGCTGATATGAACAAAACCACAATATCAGTATTGCAACGAATTAAAAATCATATTTTACAACCGCTTTGGTGGGGCGTTAATGCGTCCAAACTGTTCTATCAGGTTGTTAAACTGGGTCAATTTGTTGTTTCTAGGATTCGAGATTTAGGGTTTGCAGTGTGGAACACTATAAAATCCATTTTCGGTGGTCAAGGCTCCATGAAAAATCAACATAGCGTTGACTATCATCAAACTTCTGTTGCTTGCGCAGAGGCAATTAATTTATTAACGCCATTGACGGCTGATCAAATTGCCCAGCCCAATTGCCCCAAAGATGTGATTACACTCGTAGAGCAATGTATTGATCAACACACCGTTAGATCGCATGCACGGTTGTTTGATCATGCAATAAGCCACCCTGTTGATGCGCCTGCTTTAGACGGCCATATCTTGAATCCAACGGCATAACAGTTGATTTAACTTTTCACCGCCACGAGCCGCAACTTTTACAACGTCATTATGATCATGATCAGTGGTATTTAAGCCGGTTGCAAAATTGGTGATGGTTGAGATCACAGCCACTTTCATGCCGCAATGATGTGCAATCAGCACTTCTGGAACAGTAGACATGCCGACCACATCGGCACCTAATAAGCGAAATGCGCGAATTTCAGCTGCTGTTTCATAGCTTGGTCCTAATACCGCAAAATAAACTCCTTCATGCAAGTGAATATTCAACTCGCTTGCTGTGCTGAGGAACTGCTCACGAAGTTTGACGTTATACGCTTGATCCACAGGTAAAAATCGAGGACCAAAGTCATCATCATTAGGCCCGACTAAGGGGTTAGAGGATTGAAAATTAATATGATCATTGATGAGCATCAGTTCACCAGGTTGCACATCTTTGTTTAATGATCCCACGGCATTTGTGGCAATAAAATAGTTGCAGCCTAAGCGTTGCAATGTGCGCACATACATCTTGACTGCTGCATGATTCTCACCCTCATAAGGATGGGCTCTGCCTTGTAAACAGATGACATCTTTTCCAGAGGTTCTTCCTAGTACTAATTTTCCAGCATGGCCATGCACCGAACTGATGGGAAACCCAGGTAAGTCTGCGTAGGGTATGACCACGCGATCCTCGAGGTGATCGACAAAACCGCCCAATCCAGATCCTAAAACAACAGCAATTTGGGGTTGATAACCCGGGTATGAGGTTTTGAGTTGTGCGGCGACTTGATCTGGGTGAGCGGTTTCGGTTTGCATGATAAACTCGTTGGCTAGAACACAAGGAACGAAACTATACTGATAAATACCTGAGTTTTCAATCGAGAAACTTGGATTTTTAGGCTATATTGAACAATGAGGATTGATGTTCTCCTCTTCGAAAGAACTATTTTTTTCAACACATTAAGGTTTTTATGGCGCAAGAAATTTTATTGGGTGTAAATATTGATCATGTAGCAACGCTTCGTCAAGCACGAGGCACTCGTTACCCTGATCCAGTACAAGCAGCTATCGATGCTGAGGAAGCAGGTGCAGATTTAATTACGTTACATTTGCGAGAAGATAGAAGACATATTCAAGAACGTGATGTGCATTTGATCAAGGCAGTACTACAAACGCGAATGAACTTTGAAATGGCTATTACACCATTTATGTTAGATTTCGCAGCTGAAATTAAGCCAGAACAAATTTGTTTGGTACCAGAAAAACGCGAAGAAATTACAACAGAAGGTGGCCTGGATGTGGTGCGCCACTTGCAATCGGTGACAGACGCCGTTGAGTACATTCATACCATGGGGTCTGATGTGTCTTTATTTATAGATCCCGATCTAAAGCAGATAGATGCAGTGGTTGCTTCAGGTGCAAGAGCGATCGAGCTCCACACGGGTCGCTATGCAGATGCAACATCGGTCAGAGAACAACACCAGGAATTTTTAGCGATTCAACAAGCTGCAAGGTATGCGCATGAGTTGAATCTCACGGTCAATGCTGGACATGGTTTGCATTATCATAACGTGCAACTGATCGCCGGTATTGGGGTTATTCATGAGTTAAATATTGGTCATGCCATTATTGCTCGTGCTATTTCTTGTGGATTAAAGGAAGCAGTGCGTAGCATGCGGCAATTGATGCAGGAAGCTCGACATCATGTCTACACATGAAAGTGTTGTTATTCGGATTACTGGCGATTCAGGCGATGGCGTACAAATGGTCGGAGAACAACTCACCATTACCGCGGCATTGAAAGGACGTGAAGTACAAACTTTGCCTGATTTCCCTGCAGAAATACGTGCGCCAGCAGGAACGGTGGGAGGCGTGTCTGGATTCCAATTGGCCATGGCAGAGCACGCAATTTTTACGGCTGGTGAAACACTGGATGTATTGGTGGCATTGAATCCGGCCGCATTAAAGCATTCATTACAATATCTTAATCAAGATGGCATTCTGATTCTTAATGAAGACAGTATGCATGATAAGGATTGGGAAAAAGCGGACTATGATCCAAATGTGCTCACGAATGCGCAATCTTTGTATCAAATCATTTCAATTCCTTTGGTGCAGTTAACTCTCCAAGCTGTGTCTGGATTAGAGTTGCCTCAAAGTGACGCTAAGAAGGCGAAGAATTGTTATATTTTAGGACTGGTGTTGTGGTTGTTTGATTTACCGACGGATGAGTGTTTGAGTTTTTTTGCAAAAAAATTTACTAAAACCCCAAAAATACTGGAAGCCAATCAACGTGCGTTGGTCGCAGGCTATAATTATGCAATGACTTTAGAATTGAGTAAACGACCTCCAAGTTTAAAACAGGTCGAGCGGAGCGCGGGTGCCTATCGTCACATCACAGGTGTTGAAGCGATTGCCCTGGGTATTGCAACAGTTGCTGTGAGCACACAAATTCCGATGCTGGTTGCTGGGTATCCGATCACACCTTCGTCGGCTATCCTGCAAGAATGTGCCAAACTACAAGACTACGGGGTGCAATTGTTTCAGGCTGAAGATGAAATTGCCGCGATATGTGCTTGTTTGGGTGCGGCATTTGCAGGCTCTTTGGCCATGACTTCAACGTCAGGACCCGGCTTGGATCTGAAAAGCGAAAGTTTGGGCTTGGCTGTTATCAGTGAGTTGCCTTTGGTTGTGTTGGATGTTCAGCGGGCAGGTGCATCGACCGGTTTACCGACCAAAACGGGCCAATCAGATCTGAACCAAGCGTTATATGGTCGACATGGGGAAGCCCCTTTGCCGGTTTTGGCGCCCCGCACTCCAGCTGAATGCTTTGATACTATCATTGAGGCATTTCGGATTGCCACTTGCTATATGACGCCAGTGATAGTGCTCGTAGATGCTTATCTGGCCACTGCAGCACAATCTTGGAAAATTCCTGAGTTGTCTGAACTTAAACTCCCAAAAGTTGATTTTAATCGTTTTCCCAAGCCTTTTACACGAGATGATCATCTCAGTAGAAGTTGGAATATTCCAGGAACACCGGGCTTTATTCATCAGCTCGGGGGCTTAGAAAAGCAAGGAGAAGAAGGCCGCGTGAGTTATGATGCTGACAATCATCAACAGATGGTTGCATTAAGAGCCCGTAAAATTGCTGGTATTGTACGAGACTACGCATCGTTGGTCATTGAAGGGCATGCAGACGCCAACATTCTCCTGATGGGGTGGGGCAGCACCTATGGTAGTTTAAAATCAGTTTTACCGGTATGTGAAGAAGCAGGAATCAAAGTGGCTCTATTGCATTTGCGTCATTTGAACCCTTTGCCCCAAGATCTAGGCGGTATCCTTGATAAGTTTCAGCATATTTATTTGGCAGAGCTGAATAGCGGCCAATTATGCAAGGTTTTGAGAGCGCAGTTTTTAAAAGATATTCAATCTATCGGTCAGTGTAATGGACAACCTTTTTCAACCAACTATCTGTTTTCGCAGATAAGGGAGTTGACGTATGCAAGAGATCAAATACACAAAGGATGATTTTAGCTCTAAAACTGAAGTTCGTTGGTGTCCCGGTTGTGGTGATTACGCCATTCTGGCCGCCATCCAACGAATTTTACCCGAACTTGGGTTGCCACCAGAAAAACATGTGTTTGTTTCTGGTATTGGTTGTTCCGGGCGCCTGCCTTACTATATGAATGCCTATGGCTATCACACCATTCATGGTCGTGCTTTACCCGTTGCAACGGGCATCAAAGCCTTTCGAGATGATTTGACGGTTTGGGTAATCACGGGAGATGGCGACTCATTGAGCATTGGTGGCAATCACTTGATTCATTGTTTGCGTCGCAATGTGAATGTGAATATTTTACTGGTAAATAATCAAGTTTATGGGTTAACCAAAGGACAATTTTCGCCTACTTCCCATGTGGGTCAAATCACAAAAACTTCACCTGATGGTGTTCTGACAGAACCGCTTAATCCATTGGCTTTGGCATTGACGGCGGGTGCAAGCTTTGTAGCACGTGCGGTAGACAAAGATCCTCAGCACTTGGGTAGCATCCTGAAACAAGCTTATGAACATCCAGGCTGTGCTTTTATTGAAATCAATCAAGATTGTCATATTTTTAATGCCGGTGCATTTGATGAGTTTTCTTTAAAATCGCATCGAATGGAACGCACGATTGAATTACAAAAAGGACAACCTTTGTTATATGGGGTAAACAAAGAATCAGGTTTGCTTTGGGACGGGGATCTGTGTGTCAGAACAACGCGTGAAAAGGCAGGTGCATTTCAACATGATCCAACCAATTACGCGCGTGCTTTACAAATGACGCATTTGGATACTCATGAATTTCCCGTGCCTCTGGGTGTGTATTATCAAGAAGAACGGCCTATGTTTCGATTGCCTGCAACGTCATCTAAGACGGTTGATGATTTACCCGATTTATTCCGAGCAAAAAATGTTTGGAGTATTATCCCTGAATAAGCGCACCTACTCGTCCTGCATAAAGTCATGACAAGTAGGTGAAAAAAAGCGTTACCCGATATTGTAAGTCACTTTACCAGGGAAACGTGTAGACTGGATGGGATAGTCATTGTTCACTTCTTTGTTCGTATGCTCACACAAGATCATTTGATTTTTCAAATCAAAGTAACTCCCCACGTCATCCCTCGCTGCGCTCGGGATGACGTGGGGAGTTACAAATCAAATGCGATATGAGTTTTTTTAGAAGGATGGCCAAGCGATTAAAGACAGCACTGAAACAAGGTTTCATAAATATCTATCGCCACATAGTCACTGAGTTGCTATCGATGCAAATGGAAAAGTCGCAGGTCCAAAATAGTGTAGCATGTTGGGAAAAGTGGGTTGGGCAAAGAAGCGGGAGCCTACGTGCCCAACCTATGAACTCATTGCCCCGTAGAGGGCGGTAATTTCTGTTGCTGTAATTGTGGGTTGGTGTTTTGACTAAAGGAAGGTACTGTAGGCAATACCAAGTGATAATCGACGTTTGGCGGTGGGTAGGTGGGGGGATAATAGATAGGTGGTTGTGCTTTTAAATCACCAGCAGTTGTTCCGCGTGTATTGCCTGGATATAGAGTAGCTGTAGCATATGTAACGCTGGATGCTACAAGTAACGTACACAGCAGGGTCAATTTCATAGACGCTCCCTATCAAAAAAAAGCCCGATATGATCGGGCTTTTGAGGTATTCAATCACCAGTTCAATCGCGGTTTGAAAATGCGCTCAATAAATTTAATAAACTGATAAACAAATTGTAAATGGATACAAACAAGGAGACAGTGGCGGCAATGTAATTTGTTTCACCACCGTGTATGATCTCACTGGTTTGAAACAAAATCAAACCCGAAGAAATCAACATAAATGCTGCTGAAATCACTAACTGTAAAGCGGGTATTTGGAAGAAGATACCTGCAATCATTGCCAATAGTGCGATCATCACAGCTGCAAATAAAAATCCTGCTAGGTAGCTGAAATCCTTACGTGTGGTAAGTGCATATGCGGATAAAGAAAAAAAGATAATCCCTGTACCGCCAAATGCTGTGGCAATCAGTTGTGGTCCGTTACTAAAATGGGCAATCGAAGCATTCAACACAGGGCCAAGTGCATACCCCATAAATCCAGTGAATGCAAAGACGGACAATATACCCCAAGAACTATTTTGCAATGCATGTGTCAGAAACATTAAACCATAGGCGCCTACAATGAAGATCAGAGGGTTGATAAATCTAACCCCTGTAACAACGGAAACAAAAGCCATCAAAGCACTGAAAAGAAAAGTCATGCTCAGCAGAATATACGTGTTTCTTAAAACCTTATTGGTTGCAAGTACTGATTCTGCACCACGTGAAATGGCTGAAACGTTGTGTTTGCTCATGATAGACTCCGATTATAATTTGGGCTAGATTGAACGATTAAAAGATATTAAGTCATACAGACCTTAATATGCAAGTATATCATATATGCTGTCAAGTTGTTTGCTTTTCAAGAGGAACACTTTATGATATGCATCAATAGACATCGATTAATTTTTATATTTGGGATTAGGAATGAGTTCACTTTTAGCGATTGCCAAAGAAGTATTGCTTAAACCCGCAGCATTAGACGATGGTCAAATCCAAAGTCTTTTGCAGTCTTTACTGAGCCCAGATGTTGATGCCGCCGACCTCTATTTCCAAAGTGGATGCTATGAATCTTGGTATCTAGAGGACTCTGAAGTCAAAAGTGGGAGTTACTCTATCGATAGGGGCGTCGGCATTCGCGCAGTGAGTGGAGAAAAAACGGGTTACGCCTACTGTGATGATATCTTATTCCCTGCTATGCAACGAGCCGCATCCGCAGCACGGTCTATCGCCCATGGGCAAGGTACAAAGATCCAACGCATCAAAACAGCTCCGATTCAAGTGCCATACTATGCTGCGCTTAATCCCATTGAAAGCATGTCTAAGTTAGATAAAATTGCATTATTGCAATTGATTGATACAGAGGCCAGACGCTGTGACCCCCGTGTGATTCAGGTCAATGCTTCTTTATCTGCTTCTTACGAAGTGATTTTGGTGATCGATATGCATGGGCAGATGGTGCCCGATGTGCGTCCTATGGTGAGTGTGCACGTCTCGGTGATTGTGGAAGACAAGGGTCGACGAGAATCTGGGCGGTCTGGGGGAGGGGGGCGTGTTGCCTATGATTATTTCAACCAAGACAACCATGTGTTGCACTATGCGCGTGAAGCGGTCCGTGAAGCTTTGTTGAATTTAGAGGCAATCGATGCACCTGCCGGTATGATGCCGGTGATTCTTGGTCCAGGCTGGCCAGGTGTTTTACTCCATGAAGCCGTAGGTCATGGATTAGAAGGAGATTTTAATCGTAAAGGGCTATCGGCTTTTTCAGGACGCATTGGGGAAAAAGTAGCAGCTTCAGGCATTACTGTAGTGGATAATGGCACATTACCTAATCGTCGCGGATCTCTCACGGTAGATGATGAGGGCACACCCACTCAAAATACCACTTTGATTGACAATGGTATTTTGGTGAATTATATGCAAGATCGTTTGAATGCGAAAATTATGGGTATGCAGCCTACTGGGAATTGTCGACGCGAATCTTATGCGCATGTTCCAATGCCACGAATGACCAATACTTATATGCTTGCTGGCCAAGACGAACCTGAAGATATTATTCGCTCTGTCAAATCAGGATTATATGCCGTGAATTTTGGCGGAGGACAGGTTGATATTACCTCTGGTCAATTTGTTTTTACGGCCAGTGAAGCCTATTTGATTGAAGATGGCAAAGTAACTCGCCCAGTGAAGGGAGCTACCTTGATTGGAAATGGCCCTGATGTGATGAATAAAATCAGTATGATCGGTCATGATTTGGCTTTGGATATGGGGATTGGTGTATGTGGTAAAGAGGGACAGTCTGTGCCAGTAGGTGTTGGACAACCCACGCTTAAAATTGACGCGCTAACGGTTGGAGGAACACGCTAAAAGAGGTGTTTGTTTGAGTTAAATACAAACAAACCTGCTATTTTTAAATAAAATTTTATATTTATTGCTCAAAAAGATAAAATTTTCTTGAATGCTAAGAAAAATTGTAATAAGTTTATCGCTTTCCAGTCATCAACTATCTATGCGAAGGCAGTATTGATGTTGCAATTGAGCTCTTTTTTGTGTGATGAATCTTTCTTGATCGAAAGTTCATTTTAAATGTTCACTCATTAACTTTAAGGCGTTGTATTTATGGATCTGACTCTCCAAGGGTTGTTTGCAGGTTGTTTATTATCGATTTGTTCTGTGTCTCAAGCTGATTGTCCTTCAGCAGATCCTGCTTCACCTGATTTTTGTGAAGCCTTTAAAGCGGCATCTGTTTGTTACTGTACTTCTTATGCTACCCTGCCCAAAAACAGATGTTCAAATATGACTTTGGTTTACAAAATGATGGTTGCTTCCTTAGGGACATTACAACGTGCCTGCGACTTTCAACGTAACACGTCACCACAAGAATGTATCGATGATTGGAACTGCTATAACTATGGCGGTGTGACATCTACTGGCCAATTATGCAATGGTAATGGACACGCATGCGCGTGATCATCTACTTTACTAGTCAGCCTTCAGAGTGATTGATACCCCTATATACGTTTAATGGATTTAATTGATGCGAAAACTGTTTCTGGTAGGGTTTTCTTGTTTAATAAGCACGGTACATGCTTATCAAAGTGACATAGACAATCTGTTTCATCATCCCATTTATGTCGGGGGGATGGCGGGTTACGGTTCAACGACTTGGCAGGGTTTAGTACCCGAGATCAGCAACCAAAACTCAGCCATCAGTTTTTCCACACCGGTTGAAGTGAATGAAGGCGGAGCTGTTTGGGGTTTGGTTCTAGGGTATGAGTTCACACCTTTTTTTGCTCTTGAAGCTAATTACATGAAGTTTCAAGATGCTGAAATCATTTTTGATGCAGATAGTCTTTTTGCATTTGATCATGATGATGTCACGAGATTAACGTCAGAGACTCAAACAGCATCTCTTAACGCAAAAGTGATGTTGGTGATCCCAAAAACCACTGTACGAATCTTTTCAAGCGCAGGCATCGCCAGCGTTTTTCGCAAAGACCAAGTCAATGAGGTTTATCGAATCTCCCCAGCGTTTGGTTTTGGAGTCAATTTTTTAATCACAGATAGAATTTTGGCCGAGATTGGTACCAACTACACAGCGGGATACGGTGAGTCTGAGATTAATCCTGTTGTGGATTACGTGCCTTTCTTATATTCTATTTTTGGCAAACTGGCATTTCGATTCGGCTGACTTTGGTGCACCTAGTGGGAATGACCAAGCATTCTATCTAACCACCGTGGTAAATACCAATTCCATTTTTTCATCAGCGCCATTGTGGAAGGCACTAAAATGGTTCTGATCGCAAAGGCATCCACAAAAATGGCCACAGCAATACCAAGACCAAACTGCTTTACCATGAGCACATCAGCGACCATAAAGGATCCGCATAACACAATGACAATTAATGCAGCACTGGTGATAATCCGGCTGCTTTTGACTATTCCGTAAATAATACTCTTTTCATTGTTTTGGGTGCTGATGTATGACTCGTGAATGCGTGTAAGAAGAAAGACTTCGTAATCCATAGAAAACCCAAACAAGGCACAAAAAATAATAATAATCAGATTAATATCCAAAATACCTTGGGGGGTAAAGTGTAAAATAGTATGGAAATGGCCTTCTTGAAAAATGTAAACCAAAACGCCATAACTGGTGCAGAGGCTCAAAATGTTCATAAAAATTGCTTTAAACGGCAAGAACACAGAACGAAGCAAAACCAACAAGATCAAATAAGTCAACGTAAAAATCCATAATAACGCATAGGGTGCTATTTTGGCGACGGTATCTAAAACTTCGTCATTGATAACAGGTACACCTGTTAGCGTCGTAGTCATGCCTTTGCCAGCCTTTAAAGCGCGTAAATCAGAGATCAATGTTTTGGTTTCATTCGAGTCAGCTGGATAACGACTGATGACTTTGACCACGGTGAATTGACGTCGAGTGGTTTGCTCTAATAACTGCTCTAAATGGGGACTCTTCACTTTGGCTTGATAAAGCGCTTTATATTGACGTTTGTTGATGGAGGATTTGATAGAAACAATGCTGTTTACTTCAGCCACTGCAGGATTCGTTTTGATTTTGTGAACCAAGTCATACAATTTTGACAAGTATTTCGGAGAAAGAATCTTGCCGTCCTTAGAGGAAACAATCAATAAAATTGGGTTTAATTCGTGTTCGTTGAAATGTTTTTCATAGGTGTTAAAAAACATTTGGTTGTCGGAATGCGCAGGTAATACTTGCAAATCTGAAATGCCAATTTGAATTTTCATGATGGTATAAGCCAAAAACAACAAAAAAAACAAAGTGAAGAAAAAGTATTTTAAAGGGTTGTGTACCACTGTATGCGCGATTTTATACCATATGTTGCGTGTATTTGCAGGATTTATGGGTTTGGTATGAATATTACGAATGGCAAATGAATTGATTCGATGCCCTAGAACACCCAAAATAGCGGGTAATAAGGTAAGCGCCATGAGCACTGCAACAAATACGGCAACCAGACCACCAATACCAATTGAAAATAAGATATTTATAGGGAAAAAGAGTAGCGCACTTAAACTGGTAAATACAGCAAGGCCACTATAAAACACAGCCTTACCTGCAGTGGCTAAAGTAACTTGTATACATAGTGGAATGGCGTGTCCTTTTTCCAGTTCTTCCCGAAAACGATTGATGACGAACAGGGCATAATCCAAGCTAAGACACAGACCAAGTAATAAAGCGATATTAAGCGTGAATATAGACAAAGAAGTTTGATGCCCAATAATATATAGGCTTGTTAGAATGACTGCGGCGCATCCTCCTCCAATTATTACAGGCACTAATGTCGCCACCAAGGTTCCAAAAATAATCAGCAAGGTAACGATAGAAATTGGTGCAGCAATGAGATCTCCCTTAAAGAGATCCTCTTGGGTTTGACGGTTTATGTTCTCAATAAAAATGGGTTCACCACCCAGTTGCATTGTCATTGATTTTGGTTGTTTGATCGCGGTTGTAAATTCTTTGAGTTCTTCATCAGACAAAGTTTTAGACGATTTCAGCAATACCACGACGTAGGCCGTGTGTTTATCGTCAGAAATTTGCGCCGCCTGGGGATAAATAATTTCATTTTCGATATCAAGATGTTTTAAACCCGCTAAGGAGGCCTTCATGCGGCTAAGATATTCTGGATCAGTCGCTTCCAAGTGTTCGCTATGGTAAAGAATAATAAATTGATTACGACCATAACCGAGTTTTTTATTGAGAAATTGATCTGCCTGCTCGCTATCGGAACCTTCGGCAACAAAACCTGTGGATTGAAACGGATCAATGATATCGTCTAGACAGGGAACGCAAGCCAGAATAATTGCAATCCAGACAAAAATGATGGCTTTACGGTACCGATAGACCATCTTGCCAAATTGAAAAAAAAGGTCATTCGATGGTGTCATCACATGAATTCTCACATCAATATAAATTTATTTAGCCACTATTCAGCATCGTTCAAGCAAATGTCAGAGCGGTCGCACTCAGATCAGAGGTTTGTGGCCAAGGTCTATAATTTTGGTGAATAGATACGTTCATTATAGAACTAGATGCATATTTATCAAATGAGTTAAACAAGCATTCTCGTGTATGGGTCGATTTGAGTTTACGCATTATTCCCAAACAACTTTAAAACCATACTCCGCATTCTAGCAAGTTCACCCGGATTAAACTCTTTATAAATTGGACTACCAATGTTCAAACTGACGATAATATCGTCGCCAATGCCTTTTAATAAATCAACGCCTGAAAGCTTAAGCAACTCAATATCATCTTTAATAGGATTTGCCCAGTCATCAAAATACGCCATACTGGTGAAAACAGGCAAGAACACTTGCTGATGGCTTTCTAAATATAATACTTTGGGCTCTTCAAGCACTGAGGATTTTTCAATAGGAATGATAAAATTCGCTTTGATAAATTCCAAATAAGCCTTGTTGGCTAGTGGTGTATCGCCTGCTGCTTGGATGGCGTTGTAGATGGCTTGTTCAATTGCATTCATATTCAAAACTCTGCTGACCAAAATGCGTTTTTTGCGGTGTTTCTCGGCGAAAATGAAACGCACGCCATGCACTTGGTTGAAATTTAAAAGCATATCAGTATACTCTTTCTTTCTTAAATCTGCAGTATGTTTGGATGGTTTAGATGATAAAAAACACTTATAAAGAGTCTCGCGCTTGGTTTATTTGGGGACTTGCAGCAGCCTTTTATTTCTCTGATTATTTAGCTCGAGTGGCGCCTGGTGTGATGCACAGAGAGTTACAAGACGCATTTGGCATCAATGAAGTGGGTTTTACGACACTGACTGCCTTTTTCTATATCCCCTATATCATCATGCAGATTCCAGTTGGCTTAACCGTGGATCGTATTAAAATTAGATATCTCCTGACATCCATGTCTTTGATCACTGCTGTGGGTTGTTGTGTATTTGCCATGTCGCATGGTTTGTTCGTGGCCTCGTTTGCGCGATTATTGATAGGGTTCAGTGCTGCATTTGCATTTATTTCCGCATTACGGTTGGCCACTTCTTGGTTTCCACCGGCAAAGCTGGGTTTGTTAGCGGGCTTAACCCAAGCACTGGGCATGTTAGGTGCTTCGGCAGGGCAGGCACCTTTGTCTTATCTGGTGACGGCTGTAGGTTGGCGTCAAAGCATGGTGATGGTCTCTACTATTTTTATTGTACTGGCGGTACTGTTGTTTCGCTATGTACAAGATAGTCCAGAGATGAGCAAAAAAATCAAAAAAACTCAGGAAGCATCGATCTCAGTGTGGATGAGTCTGAAAGGTGTTTTAACGAATCGTCAAGCCTGGCTAAATGCTTTGTATGCGGGGTTTTTGTACGCACCAACAACAGTAATTGGAGAGTCGATAGGACCTGCTTATTTGGCATATGGCCGTGGATTATCTATACATTCTGCAGCGTTTGCGGTAGGGTTGATTTTTATTGGATGGGTGATTGGTGGTCCCATTTTTGGATATATTTCGGATAAAATAGGGCGTCGTAAGCCATTGATGATTCTTTCTGGTATTTGTGGTGCGATATTGACGTCCATATTTGTGTTTTATCCTGTTTTGCCAGGTTGGATAATTTGTGTGATTTTTTTCTGCTACGGCTTGACCAATAGCGGCGTAGCTCTGGCCTATGCAATGTCAACAGAATTGACCCATCGTATTGTCATAGGCACTGCAATTGCTTTCACCAATATGATGTCTATTTTTGTGGGGGCTGGATTGCAGCCTTTGGTTGGTTTTTTAGTTGACCGGCACTCAGGGTCTCGAGGATATCACGTTGAATTGCTGCGATTGTCTGATTTTCAAGCTGGCTTGTGGTTATTGCCTATTTTCTCATTGGTAGCTTGCTTGCTAGTGCTATTCATCAAAGAAACCTATTGTAAGCGTGTAGAAGCAGATGCTTAGAGTTTTGCTTAATGAGAAATAGCTGGATATACTGACACTATACAAAATCATATCCTATACTGACATACGATATTTGATTCATAATGACGAGTCAGTACTAAGGACATTTGGGAGAGCATGAATGAAAAAATGGATAGGGTTGAGCGCTGTGCTTGCTGTGGTACTGGGGAGTGGGTATTACGGCATGGGTGTAATGACCGAGAGAACATTGAAAAAAAATATTGATGTTCTCAATCAATCTGATGGAGTGTCTGTAAAATTACAACATTATCACCGGGGTTGGTTCCATTCTCACGCTGATCTCAAGTGGACCCTGAAAGTTCCTCACAAGTCAGAACAACAACAAGGCAAAGTTGTAGATAAAATGTATGATGTTGATGTTCCACTAGATATTTTTCACGGTCCCATCATAGTGACTAACTCAACACTCAAATTTGGTTTAGGGTATGCGCAATCAAATGTGATTTTACCTGAGGTGTATGAGCAGCAATTTAAAGCTGTTTACGACAAAAATTCTACGATCCCACCTTTGAGCATTAGTGTTTTTGTGAATTATTTGGCGAAGACCACCATTGAATTGAATATACCAAGTTTTAAATTAATCGCTAAAGAAGGAAAAAGTGAATTCAAATGGTTGGGCATGCATGTGACAATTGCTGTATCAGCAAATAAAAAACACCTTCAAGGCCAGCTGATGGTCAAAGGATTTACTTGGTTTCATGATGGGATGAAAGGCATTCATGGGCCGGTGAACAGTGATTTTGACCTGTCTCAAGGTGAAGATGATTTGTATTTGGGAGATGCACACTTACATTTGCCGTCCTTAATTTTGTTCAAAGACCAACAGAAAACAGCCAGTTTAACTGACGCTCATTTGAACTCAAAAAGCAATGTTAAAGATGGGTTATACAATACATCCCTATCAGCTACTATTAAGCGTGCGACCCTGCAAAATAGACAGTATGGCTCAAGTTCACTGGACATTTCTATTCGTAATTTGGATGCAAACACTTTGGCCAAGATGAATCGAAAGCTCAATGAGTCTACAAATTTTTCTGAGAGCGCAAGACAACGAGTTTTCTTATCGCTAATTCCAGATTTGCCGGAACTTTTATGTAAAGGCGCCCAATTAAAGATAAGTCATTTTGAATTGAATTTGCCTGAAGGCAAACTGAATGCAGACGTTAATATTGAGTTGCCAAATGAACAACTGAGCAATCCCTTTCAATTATTACAAAAAATCAATGGAGAAGGACGGATTACGGTGTCTTCAGCTGTATTGACTCATTGGCTGCAACAACCGATCAGACAAAAAATCCTGACAACCATGAAATCAGAGCTTGCCGTGCCAAACTCTGCTCCAGTCTCGGTTGTGCCACAGTCCAATGCACTTCCAACTGAGCATATCGAGGCGCAAGTGACCACTAAAACAACTGAAAAAATACAAGAGCTGATTCATTTAGGTGTTTTAACGCAAGTAGGTTCGGACTATGTGTTGATTCTCAAATTTTCAAAAGGTAAATTGTTTGTTAACGATCATCCTTTTACACCATCTATGCTTGTAATTTAGGCATATATGGTATGATTGTAATTTTTCGAGGTGTTAACACTTGTTAACATCTCAAAGCACCCGGTTGTAATATGAGAGCAGTCAATGAACATCAACTCACAAGTCCTTTTTTGACCCACTTGGATCTGATTGAAGAAAAAATTCTAGCTTCAGTGAAAGAGATGGCAATTGATGTGTGTTTATTCTCTGAATTTGGAGATATCAACGATGAGTCAATGCGACCTGATATAAAAATTATTTGGTCTTTGCATAGAATGACCACACTTTTCACGGCGATAAGGAAGGGGCCGGTAACCAGCAGTAATAGTTGGTTTATAAAAGCGGGATTTTACGCAAGGTTGCATCATTCTATATCTGAACTAGAAGATTGCTTGATCTTATTAATTACATTGGGATTTGGTCAGCCTGAGTCTGTAACAGAAGATAATCGATTCATACACGGAGCTATATTTTTTGAGATCATACATGCCTTGAATTGCGCTGAAGGCAAAGAACTATGGGAAAACCTGTACCAAAGTTCCGAGATTTGGCGACAGAGTATGAATGCGGTGCCGAGTTATTTATACAGTAGTTTGCTCAGTTATTATCGAAAACAAGACGTGAACAAACAAGCGACATTGCTTGAGAGTGTGAAGTCTCTAAAACTTCATTCTTATATCTCCCGTTTATCCTCTCTGCCACTGACCACAAGAACATCTCTAGAAACTATTAAAGATCTGATCCAGCGCATCCCGAACGAGGTAGCGTCTACAGACGTGGTTAACACGCCAGATGTAGAGCAAAGACTGAAGATTCTCCTTTGTTTGAAAGGGCATTTGGTTTTGCCGAATCATTCTATCAGTGCCACATTGTTGTCTAAGCTCTTGCTGGAATTTCCCTGGGAACATGTCATCAACGCGTTTGATTCTTGTATCCCTGAACCGAATACTTATTCTTATTTGAAACCTGAAGATAAGCTTCGGCATGTTTTTGATGCAATTGTCCTTGATCCTGAGCAGAAGCATCAGTCTGAACTATGGTCCCTTATGCTTGATATCGGCACAGCGATTTCTCCGGTAGCCCCTAAGCATAGCTCTCCAGGAAAAGCATTCATTCAGGATCACACTAGCGACCGTGAGTATTATCCCAATGATCTGAACGAAGAGCTATACAACAATCTTACAGGATCAAAAAAAACGCAATATGTTCGTGATGCCCTAGTACTTATCAATGAAATGATAGATCGATTAACAGAAGAAAAAAAATGCATGAGCTTGATTCAACGGCTTGAAGCAGGCATCACAACATATCAGACCTTAAAAAGACCATTACTGCTCAGGATAACTGAGGTAAGTGGCCTTCTAGACCAACAGCTGGCTCATCTAGAAACGTATGCTTTTAGTGAGGGCGCAGTGAAGCAATTCAGGCACTCTTCGCAAGTCTTTAATGAGACCCAGCGTTTATTGTGTTTAAAACAGCATCGGTTGACCTTGCACGAGATTTTAATGCCATTGCGAAGCATCAATCTGCCAGTGAGTGTTTTTTTGTACAAGAAAATAGCTAAGATAGAGCAAGATCTGCAGAAAATCTCCTTGGAAGGGGGCGTGTTGGAAGACTTGAATGTGCAGTTTGATCTTGCGATTGACCTTGTGACTCAATATGAAAAGACGTATAAAGAAGCTCAAGCACAATTTCTATTACCCCATTTTTGCAGCAAACCTGCCAGTCTTCCTTATATGTCTATTTTAGCATTACTAATGGCAAGTTTGACTGTTGCACTCTCTATAGCGGTCTTGACCGGAAATCCTGGCTTTTCTTTTTTAGTGTGGCCTGCTTTGGCAAACTATTTGACCCCCGTTTGTATTGCGCTCGCAGGTACGGGAACGTTAATTGCAATTAAGTCGTTAATAGATTTGAGCCGACATTCCTTTTTTGCTTCGCAAATACCAGGTGAGGATGTCGAAGTGACTTTTGAACCCATAGCATCCTTATAATTAATAGAATTTTATGCATTATTATCTTGTCAGGAATTGTGCAATTCGATAGAATAATCCTTTTCGCAAAGGAGTTAATAATAATGACAACAATAAGCAATGAGACAGGAGATACGACGGCGTCTTTAGCTGCAAGTGTAACCCAATCGGTGCAAAATTATTTTTCAGAATTGAAAGGCACTGATCCTGTTGATTTGTATCAATTTGTATTGGAAGAAGTTGAAACACCACTATTTAAAGCGGTTATGGAACATTGCAAATACAATCAATCTCGCGCTGCTATCATGCTTGGTATTAGTCGTGGTACATTGAGAACAAAATTACGTCATTATTTTGATGATAAATACGTCGGCTCACGTGATTAAAATAGAGCGACATAAAAAGACCCAATATTTTGGGTTTTTTTATGTCTGAAAACAGCTGTTTATTTAGTTCTTCAACAACCACGGTATCGGGACTATCTTAGGATTTATCTTAGGCGGTTTAATCTTAAGCCGCCAACTCAAGATGAGTCATGGAAATTTGAAATTTTAAGGCATGCCGTGATTTGCCCTGGGATTTTTAATCCAATTTTAAAATAATACGTAACTCCCCACGTCATCCCGAGCGCAGCGAGGGATCTCCTGTCGTGTGGCACA
>CAZVEH010000034.1:0-23550 GCA_964625775.1 uncultured Legionella sp.
CTCCCTCATTAAAAACAAAACTTGCCTCGACCTCGAGGTTTTGCGTAAGTCCTATCCTCGATCTCTTCGTGAAGTTTTGTTTTTAATTCGGTCATTTAGTCCACCTAAACTCCCTCATTAAAAACAAAACTTGCCTCGACCTCGAGGTTTTGCGTAAGTCCTATTCTCGATCTCTTCGTGAAGTTTTGTTTTTAATTCGGTCATTTGGTTCGCCTAAAATCCCTCCACAATGTATTGACTCCGTTATGAAAACCAGGGGCGCAGTTCTTAGCCCGTTCTTGCAGTTCAATCTGTTGTTATAATGTTGAGTTTGAGTAATTTATGGTCTAACATATAGTGTATAAGTTCATCATGGATGAGATCATGGGCCAAAACACCGATGTAAATGCAGAGATCAATCAACGCCATCAAGACTTTATTGATGAAGAGCTGGAGCTTTCTTTAAAGAAATTAAAATCTTACAGTTTGCAAGAGCTGACTGAATTGCAATTTCGCGTTGCGACCAAGCTTACTGAGGCTACTGAAGCATTTAATTCCGCGAAAACAGAAATTAATCAGGCAAAAAGACGGTATTATTTGCGAATTTTTGTGGAGGTGCTGATTGAAGTTTGGCGTTTTTTCAGAGGGAAAGATCCCCGAGCTACTAAAACAAAGTTAAAACAGAAAAAAGAAAAATTGAAAGCCGAATTTGAGGCAAATTACCAGGAGTTGCATGAAAATTTGTCGGTTGTACAAGCCGCATTAGACCAAATCCAAAATGACACACAAACTATCGATAAACTAGAAAGACAATTACATGAATTGCAAACTCAAATTGAGTTGGCAGATCAGCAACTTCAGGATTTAGACCAGGATGCTGATGTGAGAAGCGATCTTCTAGAGGATCTTGATCCCATTATCGAAAAGCGTGATGGGATATCGCAAGCGATTTCTTATTGCTATAAAAACATAGAAGGTTTGGTGAATTCATTGTCTGACAATTTGTCTGCGTCATTACCAAAATCATATGTCACACAACAAAAAGAAGCACACCAATTAGAACTAGATGCATTAAAAAAGAGAGCCGAAGCAATATCTCATCCTGTGACGGAAGCTTTACAAACATTTTTGCGCCATCAAACGGATGTGAGTTTACAGGCATTGAAACAAGTCATGGTCAAGGACAATTCCTATGAAAGAAATCAGCAGATCAGTGATTTGATTTGGGATGCGAGTATGCTGTTTCCGGCGATTACTTCCAGCCAAAATAGAGCAGAAGTGATCAGCCAGCGCTTGGCAAACAAAGCAGAAGAATTAATGGCCGTACGCGCTAGTATTGAAATAGCCGATGTTAATTTACATCAAAAAGAAAACAAAGATGCCAGGTTAACCATCGATAATCTCATAAAAAAATCTGATGCTATTTCCATGGAAATTAACAATCTGGTGATAGCGCATCAAGGTATTCTTAGCACCACACACGCCCCTGTTCTGGAAAAAATTCAGGCTCTTGACGGTGTCCGCGCTGATCAGTCTAAAGTCGCAGAATTAAAAGATCGTTGCGATCAAGTCAACCATCCAGTTGCGACCAAGCTACGCTACTATTTAACCTATCGCACGGACGTTAGTTTAAGCGCTTTGCGAGAAACGCTGGCAATAGACGACTCCTATCATGAGTCTAGAGAGTTAATCAACCTTCTATGGGATGCGGGGAAAGTGGATACACGCATCACACAGGGTATGGCTGAAGAAGTAGAATTGCCTTCCATCAATGAAATTCAAGATTCTATTGATAGCACTGTTGCAGAAAAAACCCAGATCCTTAATGAGTCTTTGGAAAATCTTATGACCCGTCGTATAGCTATCATAGCCGAGATTGCTAGACTCAAAGAAGAGCACACCGATATTAGACGGCATCTGACGAAGCTGGCGGGATTGACGGTCGATGCCTATATTCCTGCTGCGGTTGCCAGGCAATTAAAAAATAGTGATGCGGCTGAAGACTATCTAAATATGACCCAGGATATGAAGGAGATTCAAAAAGAAATCAAAGAACTCAAAGAGGAGCAAGCTGAGATTGAAGAGTCGCTTCATGAGCTTGGAGCTGCAAAAGAAACCTATCCGATTAAGAGGATTGTGTTTACATCAGATATTCTGAGAGATTTGATTGCAAAATGCGAAAGGGAAAACAGTTCAAATCGTCTGCATCCGGTGGTCACTGCGTTGCATCATTTTTTAAACTATCCTACAACATCCTTGTTGATGAAACTCAAAACGGCTATGCACGAACAAACGGATTATAAAACTCATGCAAACATTGGGCGTTTATTGAGCGAAGCCCATCAATATTTTCCTTATATTTTGCATGACTCCAACGTGCGCATGGAGAGTAATAAGTTTGGTTTTTTTGAAAGAAAATCTCAAAATCAAGCCATTAAAAACCAACAGACCCCTGGCCTGGATGATGACCAAGAAGATTTGGGTCCGTCTGACCAATTTAAACTGTAATGGGTTTTAGGCGTTGACCCTCTGCATGTTTTTGATGTAGATCCCGGGTCGACGCTGTGGTTTTGTGGCTGCGCAAGGATAGGTTTTGGTCAGTCCCAGCAAGGCGACTTGAGATACCGTCATTTTGGCTTTGTCACTTTCTTGACTGGAAATCTCGCGGTAGGTTTGTTGCACCAAATCATGCAGCATGCCGCCATCAAGCTGCACTGTGCCAGGTAAGCAAAATAAAGGCTGACCCTGTTGAGATGCCACCGTATTCGCAATGACCAAACTCTCCGCTACCGACTCGCATGTTAATATCAGTACATTCCGTGCTGATTTGGCCCATATCTGTGCTTGACCATCTGCTTTGATTTCCATCTTTGGGATATTGTTGACGATATCCATATAGTGATTCATGGTGTCTGAATGACAGAATGGTGCGATGGCGAGCCCTAAGAGCAGGGCAGATTTACGCCAACAAAGTAGATGTAACCTCATGTGCATCCCCCTTAGTTAAACGGCATGTGGCGACAACCAATGCAACTTGAACGCTAAAAACAAAAACACAAATAAGAACAAAGATAGGCCAATACGCCACGACAATGCTTTGACCGTGCGTTTGGATTGCCCTTTGTCTTTGACCAGAAAAATGAGTCCGCTGGTCAGTGCACCTAAAATGATCAGCATCACAGAAATAACAATTATTTTGGTTAACATTTGGTATACTCACCCCTTTGCTGATGAATAGGACGCTTACCTGCGTCCTGAAGAATTGAGATATCTATCATGTTTAGTGTAACTGCTTTTGGCTTTTCTTTCACGTCTTCGTGGAAAATGCTTGTGTTAGCGATAGTTACTATGAGTTTGTTTATTCGCTTAGGTTTTTGGCAAGTTCATCGTGCCGAAGAAAAACGCCATTTATTGACAGCATATCAAATGCAAATGGAACGTGCACCACTGCCTTTTTCGGAAGAGCCTGTTCAACAGTACCAACGTATCAGTCTTGAGGGATATTATTTGCCCATTGTTCTGTTGTTGGATAACCAACATCACGCGCATCAATTTGGCTATGATGTGTTGTCACCCTTGGTTCTGAGCAATGGCAAGGTGGTGTTGATTGATCGTGGATGGATTGCTGGTGATGCGGGACGCCTTATTCTGCCACGTATAGATACGCCTTCTTTGGCACAACACATTCACGGCGATGTGTATTTCCCCTCTGCAAAACAATGGCTTTTAGGGCAAAGTTTAGATATCAAAACAAAACATTTGGCGGTGATTGAGACTTTAGATATTGCCACAGTGAGCCAATTTTTGCATAAATCAGTATATCCGTTTATCATTCGCCAATCTGCTGATGATACAAATGGTTATGTGCGAGATTGGGCCATTGTATCGACACCGCCAGGACGACATGATGCCTATGCTTTACAATGGTTTATGTTTGCCGTGGTGGCGGGTATCCTGTATCTCACGCTGAATATAAAGAAAATAACATGAAACGAACAACGATCATCTGTTTATTAATATTGGTTTTTGCAGCGCCTGGTATTGCAGCCTATATTGCGTACACGCATCCCAATTGGTGGGCAAAGACCACCAATCATGGCCAGTTGCTACAACCTCCGCCACTGTTGCATCAGGCGTCGATGAGCGCAAAATGGCAATTGATGTATTGGAGTGGGGACGGCTGTGATCTTGCTTGCAGAAACCGCCTGGATGATTTGGCAAGGATTCGTTTGGCATTGGGTCGGCGTTTGTATCATGTGGACTTGATCTTGGCGATGCATGAAACCGCATCGGATCTCTCGGATGTGGTACGCCACCAATTACAGCAGGTAGATGGCCGTACGCTCACGCTGAATGTTGCTGATGCGCGGGCGCTGGGAACTGCTCCTGCAATTTATATTGTGAACGCGGCGCATTATGTGATTTTGGCTTATCCAGCAACACAGCCCAATGATGATATTTTTCAAGATCTTAAAAAAATGGTTAGTGACACATGAAACAATTACGACGATTAGCTTTGACGGCCTTGGTGCTGGCTTTTGCAGTGATTCTCTTAGGTGCTTATACCCGTTTGACGGATGCGGGGTTGGGATGCCCAGATTGGCCAGGATGTTACGGTCGGCTGGTATTACCTGCGCAGACCCCTGATTTGCTCACGGCGCAGCAACAATACCCCGATGTGCCCTTGGAGTCGCATAAAGCATGGACTGAAATGGGTCATCGATATGCAGCAGGTCTTTTGGCCCTTTTGATTGTAGGTATTGGTATCTATGCTTGGCGCTATCGCCGTCAAGGTGCACCTACTGGTATTCCCATGATCCTATTAGGTTTGGTGGGGTGTCAGGCCGCTTTAGGGATGTGGACGGTGACGTTAAAATTATTGCCGATTGTGGTGATGGGACATTTGCTGGGTGGGTTACTGATTTTTGCTCATTTGGTGTATTTGAATCTTCTTTTGTGGTCACCCTCGCGCTCGGCTCAGTCTGAATGGCGATTTTGGCTAGATTTGGCCGTTGTGATTGTTTTTTGTCAGATTGCGCTGGGCGGGTGGGTGAGTTCCAATTATGCCGGCCTGGCTTGCGTGGGATTTCCGCAATGTAATGGTCAATGGTTTCCCAGTATGGTTTGGCAAAAAGGGTTTCAACTTTGGTCATCGATTGGCGCAAATTATCAAGGTGGACTTTTGGACAATGCCAGTCGGGTGACCATTCAAATGGCTCATCGTTTTGGCGCGTATCTAACAGTGTTTTATCTGGTCAGTTTGTCTGTGATATTAGGATGGAAGATCACATATGCGGCTGTTCAACGTGCAGTAAGCGCTGTTTTGGTGTTTGTGATCATTCAGGTGACACTCGGGATTGGAAACGTGTTTTATTTGCTGCCGTTGTGGATGGCAGTTGCGCATAATGGCATAGCAGGGTTATTATTCGCAGCAGTTTTGACGCTGCGCTATGTGGTGCTGAGAGGAGAAAAACATGTTCGCCGTGCTTAAGCAAGACGCCCTGGTTTGGCGTGATTATATGGCTTTATGCAAACCCCGCGTGGTGGCGTTGATGCTTTTGACTGTTGTTGTGGGCATGTACTTAGCACCTGGGCCTGTTTTTTTTAGCACGCTGGTGATCAGTTTGATGGGTATTGGCTTGGTCGCTAGTGCTGCGGCTGCGATCAACCATATCGTTGATCGACGCATTGATGCTATCATGGCCAGAACGCAACAAAGACCTGTTGCACAAGGTCGCATCACCGTGATGCATGCGACTTGGTTTGCAACCGGCATAGGGGTATTGGGATTAGCACTGTTGGCGATATGGATCAATCCCTTGACCGCCTGTTTGACTTTTTTGACTTTGGTTGGTTATGCTGGGGTTTACACGGGCTATCTTAAGCGCGCTACGCCTCAAAATATCGTGATTGGAGGGTTAGCGGGTGCTGCGCCGCCTTTGTTGGGATGGACTGCGGTGACCAATCATCTTGATCCGCAAGCATTCTTATTGGTGTTGATTATTTTTACTTGGACGCCTCCTCATTTTTGGGCTTTAGCCATTTACCGTTTTAAAGACTATCAACATGCGGACATTCCAATGTTGCCTGTGACGCATGGGATTCGGTATACCAAATTAAATGTGTTGCTATATACCATTTTACTGCTATTGGTCAGTGCATTGCCCTTTGTGATTGGTATGAGCGGTTGGTTGTATCTGATCGGTGCAATGGTCCTAGGCGGACGCTTTATGTATTGGGCTATCGCATTATTACGTTGTGAAACGCCGCAAGTAGCGATGCGAACCTTTCGGTTTTCAATCATATACCTTATGGCCTTATTTGTTTTGTTATTGTGTGACCATTATATGTATGTTTTAAGGGGTTTATTTTGAGCGTTCCTCGGGCATGGCGTATCACGCTGTGGGCGGTATTAGCGATTTTGATGGTGGGTTCTGGTCTAGCGACTTACAGATGGGTGATGCCAAAGCCTATAACAGCAGCTCAATTTTATGCTACGGTCCTTGATCATCCCCGACCTGTACCCGATTTCGATTTGATGGGAACGGATGGCCGCCATTTTGACCGTCAGCATTTACACGGTCACTGGACATTTTTATTCTTTGGCTTTACGCATTGCGGCTCAGTGTGCCCAGTCACTATGGCTGAATTAGCTAAAATGTATCGTTTGGTGAGCCAACAACCCGGATTGCCTCTACCACAAGTTGTTATGATGACACTTGATCCAAAACGGGATGATTTGGTGAGGATGAAAGAGTATGTGCAAGCCTTTGATCCTCATTTTTTGGGCGCACGCGGCTCGATGCAAGCGGTACAAGTATTGGCGCGTCATATGGGAATAGCCTATACTCGCATTCAGACTGGCGTGAAGGCCCAAAATGATTACAATATTGAGCATTCAGGCGCTATTATGTTGCTGAACCCGAATGAAGAGTTGGTCGCTTTCTTTACGCCTCCTCACCGAGCGGAGTTGATGGCCAGAGATTATCAGCTTTTGAATACCAGATAAGGATGTACAGCGTATGAAAATTGCTATTTTAGCAACCAATCCAAATTTATACTCCCACCAACGATTGTTGAAAGCTGGAGAGGATGCGAATCATGAAATGAGCATTATCAATCCTTTGTGTTGCTATATGAATGTTGCTGCTTCTAACCCAACGGTTCATTATCGCAGTGGAGAGTCTTTGAGTCATTTTGATGCGGTGATCCCTAGAATTGGTGCTTCCAATACTTTTTATGGTACTGCAGTGTTAAGACACATGGAAACCATGGGCATGTATGCCCTAAATGAGTCTTTGGCCATTGCGCGCTCAAGAGACAAATTTCGTTCTTTGCAACTTTTGGCCAGAAAAGGTATCCCTATGCCTTTGACGGGATTCGCACAATCACCCGATAATACTGAAGATTTGATTCGATTAGTCGGTGGCGCTCCTTTGGTGATTAAATTGCTAGAAGGTACGCAAGGCAAAGGTGTAATTTTGGCGGATAGTCACCAATCTGCTGTGAGTATCATCAATGCGTTCAAGGAAATGCGTGCTAATATTTTGGTGCAAGAATTCATTCAAGAATCACGGGGTACTGATATTCGCTGTTTGGTGATAGGGGACAGTGTGGTTGCTGCTATCAAACGTCAAGCGAAAGAAGGAGAGTTTCGGGCCAATGTGCATCAAGGCGGCCAAGCCATGAAGGTGAAACTAACCACCCAGGAACGACGAATTGCTGTGGCAGCTGCCAAAACGATGGGTTTAAAAGTGGCGGGTGTGGATTTGGTCCGATCGCATCAAGGACCCTTGGTTTTAGAGATCAACTCTTCGCCTGGGTTAGAAGGTATTGAACGAGCGACACAAATTGATATTGCCCGAAAAATCATTCGGTACATTGAAAAAAATGCCAAACCTATTGGTGTTAATCAACGGTTTCAAGGCTGATCCTGATGGCGTTTTTAGACAAAATTGCCAGTCTTACGCCAGAAGCACATCACGTTATGTTGGAACACGCCACAGAAGTGCCTCACAGCGGTGCCTATAATGCTATTGCAAAGCAAGGGACTTACTTGTGCCGACGCTGTGGTTGGGCATTATTTCGTGCGTCTAGTCAATTTATTGCGGGATGTGGTTGGCCAAGCTTTGATGATGATATCTCGCAACGCGTCAAAGAATACCTTGATCCTGATGGTCAGCGTACGGAAATTCGATGCGGTCGATGTGATGCGCATTTAGGACATGTTTTTCTTGGCGAACAGTGGACGGCTAAGTCTCGACGCTATTGTGTGAATTCTTTATCTTTAGATTTTGTGATGGATTGCACTGTGTTGGATACAGCTGAAGCTATTGTGGCTGGCGGATGCTTTTGGGGTGTGGATTATTATTTAAAACAAATCCAGGGTGTCTTGAAAGTCGAGGTTGGGTACACCGGCGGAACGACCTTGCATCCCAGCTATGCTGAAGTTTGTGCGGGGTATACAGGGCATTATGAAGCGGTTCGTGTGCTATTTGATAGAAAGAAAACTGATTATCAAAAAGTATTAGAGCATTTTTTTGAAATTCATGATCCTACGCAAGCTGATGGACAGGGCGCGGATCGAGGGTTGCAGTATCAGAGCGCTGTTTTTTATTACGATCAAGATCAATATGATGTCACTTTGCATTTGGTGCAACGCTTAGAAAACAATGGGTATGCCGTGACAACAACCTTGCATCCAGTGACGATATTTTGGCCTGCTGAGCTGTATCATCAAGATTATTATAAGAAACATCCCATAAAGCCATACTGCCACAAAAGAGTTGAACGGTTTTCAACGCAACATCCAAATAAGTAACGGCCGATGGTTGTTGATCCAATGATAGGCTGTACGATATTGAGCACTCGAAATAAATATAATATCACACTGCTCATTTTTGAAAAAAAAAGCTCAAATTATTTGCATATAGTGGGTAATTATAGTACAATGCATGCTTGATTCTGCAATCGAGAAATAATATGCACTCTAAAAAGCTGATAGACAAAAGACCTGATTCTCCACGACCGTTGACACCAGTTGGATTTTTTAGACATGACGTAGATATTAAAGCATTTAATAGAGAGCACGTGGATGCCTTAGATATCAAGGAACCAAGTGTGGTGTATTTTAATTCATCAGAGGAAACTGCATTTGATCGTGTGGCTGAAGAGAGGCATGGTAAAAAAGTCGTTCCTCGGCTCGTTGGCAACAGCATCTCTCCTGCTGCAGTGAATGAAGTTGAGCATGACCAGCTGCAATCGATGGGTATTCGAAAATAACAACTCAGTCCTATCAGTGTTTCCTGTCTTCTTTACCGAGCAACCAGGAAACACTCACTTCTAATTGATTCGCAAGAAAATGCAATATCTGTTCGTTTGGGATTTCTGTCCCATTCAATACAGCCTGCGCTTTGAATTTTGGTAGCTCAATAAATTTAGCGAATGTTTCAACGCGCTCATCATTACGTTGGGGCATGCCGATGTCATCCAATCCCTCATTGAGGCGTTCTGAAAATAGTTTGTTGCTCATGTTATTGTTTTCCTTTGTCTACTCATTCTATTGTCTATAGTACACTGAAAAGATATTGTCAATTTTGTTCTATATTTAATCTTTCTAAGTGTATAAAATATGCCAGAAACCCTTTGTTTTTGTTCAATTTTAATATATAATGTGTTTTTTGTGTTAAAAGTGTGTCTATGATAAATAATGTTGTTCCTTTTTCAATAATGCATTCTTCTGAGGAAGAGCTATCAACGTTACAATTGCTGAATACCTTTAAGCAATTGAGTGTTTCATTGGATAATTTAGCTGATGAACACAAAAAGCTGCTTATTATCAAACAAATTGAAGCAAGGTTGAATGCGCGGTTTTCTCCTCCAATCCGACCTATTCCTATCCCTTGTGTACCCACAAATGATTATCAACAAGCTTTGTTGAAACTGACCTATCAATTTTGTATGATTTTTGGCTTTTTTGATAAAGCAGCCAGTAGCTTTTTATTTGGTTCAAATTTATTTTCAGCCATACCGGGTCTTTCTCATCCGACGTTGCTGGTGCTCACCAGTATTTACACGTTATTAGATGCTATTCTGTTTTATGCGTTTGAAATTTCTTTTCTCAAAGAAGCTTTGGGGATTGAGTTTGTCGATGATAGCAGTTGTGAGTTGAATAAAGTGTACACGGAACAACTAGAGTCTGTGGTCAGGATTAATATCATGTTACATCGAAGAGAGACTTACGATTGGGATAAGGCGGATTATGATCAATATTGCCAATGTATGACGGAACTCAATACACACTTGATACGCAAGCAAAAGACTATGAAAGAGTATGCGCGATCGGGGTTAAAGATGGGTATAGAATATTGTGTGACAGCTTTTGGTGCTTTGTCTAGCATAGCCGATAGCTATTTTATGGCCAAAACCGCTCTGTTAAGCTTACATGTGTCTTTTATGGGTTCTCCGTTGGGCTGGGCCTTTGTGGTGTGTATGGTGGTGTCATCTTTGGTGTTTTACTATTCAATGAGTGTTAAAAGCATGTCTAAATTACTCAATCCTGATATGCAATCCTATAATACCTTGAAAACTGATTTGACTTTTTTTAAGACACAGCATGAACATAGCGTGCCTTATATGCCCACACCGTCGACTGACTCACCGTCTGCATGGTTACAGTCGGCGTAAATGGAGTCTGGTGTGCAATTTTGAGCTCCCTTAAGGTTGATCACACAAACACAAGGTCATAGGATCAGTTTTCTTGTGACTGATGCACGTGTGCTCAAGGTTTTGCATAAGGCTTGTCTGTGATAAACTCTGGCATGATAAAAAAGCGAGTACATTCATGATACGTGTAGGGCAGCAGAATCAATTAAGCGTGATCAAAGAAGTTGCGTTTGGCGTTTATTTGGACGGGGGTGATTGGGGTGATATTTTATTGCCTTCAAAGGTTGTGCCTCTTGGTACCAAAGTAAATGATGTGATAGATGTATTTATCTACTTTGATTCAGAAGATAGGATGATTGCCACAACCTTGCGTCCTCGGGCAAAAGTCGGTGGATGTGCGTTTTTAAAAGTGATTGATGTAAACCGTGTGGGTGCCTTTTTGGATTGGGGTTTGGACAAGGATTTATTGGTGCCAGGGCCAGAGCAACACCGCCCCATGGAGAAAGATAAATCTTATTTGGTTTGTGTGAAGCAAGACCATAAAGGCCGTATCATTGCGAGCTCTAAGTTGGATTATTTTTTGGATAAATTGCCGGCGCTTTACCAGCCGGGAGAGGAAGTTAACGTGCTGATCGCTGATACAACTCAGCTTGGTACAAAAGTCATTATCAATGATAGCCACTGGGGTTTGATTCATGCGGGCGATATTTTTCAGCCATTGCAGTATGGTAAAAGGATACGAGCTTATATCAAAACGGTACGTGAAGATGGCAAAATTGATGTGGTTTTAAGAAAGGCTGGACAAGACAGTATTCATGATTTAGAAAAACGCATTCTCGCTGAATTACATAAAACAGGAGGTTTTTTACCGTTGCATGATAAAAGCGATTCTTTACTTATAAATCGAGCCTTTGGCGAAAGTAAAAAAAGTTTTAAACAGGCGATCGGTCGTCTTTACAAACAAGGTGAGATCGCGATCGAATCCGACGGTATTCGGCTACAACCTAAATGCTCTCATTAAATGATTTTTTTTGAGCAGACGTTTTGCGTAATTCTTTGGTGAGTTAAATACCTCATGGCAAGTTTGGAGATGGATTCACTCCTGAGCGATAATGGGTGAAATTGACTACAATATAGTCAAAATATGATTTTTCCCTGTTACATACTCATCTTTTTCGTACTGAAAACACTTTGTGTGCTACAATTGCACATTTTTATGTAAGATATTTTATGTATTCTCCACATGAACATCCGCAATTAGGTTCGGGGACGTTTGGGATCGTTTATCGAGCCCTGCAGCGTGGTCAACTTGTTGCCATAAAAAAACCCACTAACCATTCGAATGTCATCTCGGTATTTAAAAATGAAATTGCCATTCATCGTCAATTAAGCCATCCAAATATTGTGGCTTACTTAGGTGAGCTATCTGAACCAGAATCGTGTGGATTCGTTTTGGAACTGATACCGGGAGGGAGTTTGTATGAGAGGCTGGTTTCAGGGCCGATTCCTCCTGATCTGCAATATTCTTTTTGCTTAGACATCGCTCGGGGATTAGGCTATTTACATGATATGCGAATGATTCATCGTGACTTGAAACCCGAAAATATTTTGCTTGAGTGGCGTGATCAACAGGTCATTGCCAAAATATCCGATTTTGGTCATGCGACCTCGCTGGATGGTACACAATTTAGTAGGCTTGTGGGGACCATAGGTTTTATAGCTCCCGAACTATGCATGGGGAACATGCCTTATCCTTATTCACTAAGCACTGATATCTATGCATATTCCATTGTGATGTGGATGTTGATAGTGAGGCGACCTTTTTTTTATTCCAACGAACAGGATAAGCCTACTGTATATCAAAGAGTTGCTGATGGTGAGCGAGAAAGCTTTCCTGACGGCGTGGTTCACGATTACAAAGCATTAATTACAGATTGTTGGGCGCAATGCCCAGAGAGTCGTCCGCAGATTTCGGATATTATGAATCGATTGTCTACAATACAATCTTCTCAAGCGAGCGTGGATCGGTTAGACGCAATCACTGAGGATAAATACGGTGATTTATTCCAAAGTCTTGATCAGCTGTCACACTATGGTGAGAGCTTGTTGCCCAAGCGCCCTATAGCAGGACAAAAAACAATAATGCTGGCCGAAGATCTTCGAGCGGTGGTCACGAAATTGTCAATTGGCAGCTTAACGGTCTTGCAGGCTTCTCAAAAAATCTCTACTCTGATTGAACAGGGTAAAAAAACCATGAGCCAAGATCGTCAATGGAAAGATATCCTTACCCATTTTATCTTGGCATGTACGGGAATTGGGTTGATTGTGATGCTTGTTCATAAGCTATCTTGTGGTCAATTTTTTCTGAATCAAACGACTCGGCAAAAAAAACTAGACGCAGTCAATGAAGCGGTAGGGTTGACGCTCTGAAAATTCTCCAGACCTTAAGTGGCTGCTTATTATCGACATGAAAATGGCTCTGTCAAAGACTCATCCAAACCCCCACTGATTTCGATCATCGATTTATTCATTGCCGTCTTGGATGCTAAGGTATCGTCGTCTGGGTTTCTGGTGGTAGCAACCATGGCGGTAAGCACGGATAGGCTTGCAAGCATGAATTTGAGCAGTAGGCTGTTGGATACGCCGGGTGGTGTTATTGACTCAACAGTACTATCAACAATAAGTGTTTTTATAGAAACAATATCCTCAGGGGTTAATTCAGGTTTCATTAATCCATGATAGATATCTTTATAGGAATTGCTTATGCTTGTTCGACCATTCATGAGTTCTGCCCAAATCAAGCCTGTATGTTTGATAGTCGAGATTCTGTTCTGGCAGAACTGTGTTAAGTTTTCAAACGCTTGTTTGTCTACGGAAAACTTATTTGCCTGACCTTCAATAAATATTTGCTGTTCTTCTGGGGAACGAGCTTGATTATAACCGTCCGCATTTGAATGACCATATTGATATTTGAAATAGAAACGTAAAGCTTGTTTGGCTGCGATGCTGGTGATGAATGCAAAACTTGCAGAAGAGATAAAAACAATTTCAACAATCAATGGAATGTTAATGGGTACAAAAGACATAAGTGTAATACCCAGACCCATGCCCAAAATAGGATTCATTTTGTGAGTGATATGCGCCGTATAGCCGCCTAAAATTGCACCAATAGAAATCAAAATTGGGGAACAACTCGTTAACGCAATATATTGAGTCACACCTGCTACAAGAGCCGGCATTTGCGCAAAAACAAGGAAACCTAATGACGCTCCAATGATGAGTGCTATAGTAATAGTAGATATGATAACTCGCGCTTTTAGCGTTTTTCGCCCATGAAATAAATTATTGCTTGCGGTCATCACTGCCATGATCGGCGTCATAGGGAGATCATCTAAAGCAAAAGCAGCGGCAGCCCATAAAGCCCAGGAAAGAGGCAATATACCCATCCAACCCAAACTAGCCAAGAACAATCCCAGACCTAAAGTGAATAAGGGGCGTGTTGGATACCAAAATCGTTTGTATTTTATAGTAGGAAAACGCTGCTCAACTTTATTTGTCATAATATATACATGTTGGTGTAAAAAAATATTTTAAGTGTTTTGGATTGTCACGTCAATCTACTGATATTTTTTGGCCTAAATGGTGCGCTCGGAGAAAATCGAACCCCTGACTCCTTGATTCGAAGCCAGGGGTTCTGGTTGAAGCCTATTGATTTATATGGGTATTGTAGTTGCAGATGATGGCTAAAAATGTAGCATAGTGTGTCACAATGCAGGACTGATCGCCACAAAATCCCCACAGGGTTCTTAAGGTTATGTACTGTATAAAGTCTATCACTCTGTACCTGAATGACAAAAATTTGAAAAAACAGTATAATATAACAATCATTTTTCAGTTTATATAGAGTTATTTCATGGATTCAAAAGCACAACGACCTTTAAAACGCTCTATTTTTTCATTAGAGCCTGAGGAACAAAAACGCGTAAAGACTAGGAAGGGTCAAAAAATTACCGCTGCTTTGATAGACCTATTAGTTATAGCGAGTCAGGAAATCGAGAGAACTCAACATACATCAGATCCTATATGTCTTGCTCAATTCAATCGTATTAAGAAAAATAAAGGTTCGGTTGAAAATGCTAAATTATTCATTTTGATGGATAGGTTTGAAGAGGTTATTTCGCCATGGTTAGAAAAAAATAGGATTAGTACTACCACAATTAATAATTTCAAAACGGTTGTTGAGGACATTTACTTAGATCTCCTTAAGAAGAGAAAAACCGATCCAGAACATGATATCAATCATGATTTTGCACATGAGTTAGAAAGGATACTGAGACCTGGGTTGGATACTCATTTTGGTAGTGATGTATCTGTTGAACTTAAGGCAGGTCCTCGGTATTGAAAAGAGGAGCAAGAGATATCTTATGGAAGATCAAGAAGAGGTTAGACAGCAAACAAGAGCACAAAAACTAGCCACCGAGATTTACCAAATTTATGATGAATTGCGGGTTATAATCCCTGATGTTCACCATCGTATCGGAAGCGCAGAGCCTGGGTGGATTCCATTAGAGCCTGGCAGCAAGGCTACAATTCGAGACTATATTTTGCGTGATTATGCACAAGTTCAACACAGCAAAAAAAAGTCCCCTCTAGAAATAAAACAACAGGCCATGGCTTGTCCGCTAAGTTTTGATGTTACATCGAACCCATATATTTTTGATATTGATCATTTTCATTCTCGGGCGCATTTAATGACCGATCTAACAAAGCTTGAAGATGATCAAATTCTATTGCGCGACATTAAAAATGAGTTACAGAGAAAAGGTTTGTCTAATAGAGTGTTGAACAAATTAATTCCAACTAGTAGGGAACAATTAAAAGTAACAGGTCTAAGAAATATATATTACAATTACCCTAAAAATTTATGGCCATTGTCTGGTCCTGTAAACAGTGCAAAACAAGATAAATCTCCCTTAGAATATGCATCACAAGCTACCTTAGAGGCAATGCATATATTTGCAAATCAAGAGGATTTTGATTTTCTGCTTACCAATATTAAAACAGAATTCGAGGTGGATTTTCCTGAATTTGATGAATTGCAACGCGAACGAAAAGAGGAAGTTTTATGTGATCGCTTATCAAGAGCATTTGATGAAAGCTATGAAAAAACAAGTATTTTACCTTGCATCATTGAGGAGGGGAATTATACTTGTGAATTAGAGTTTTTTAAGGGCACTATATTAGGTCAAACCGCTACAAGTTATTGTGGCGCTAGGGCCGAACTTACATTGAAGAGTCTAGATATTACAACTAAATGTCTTAAAAACAAACCTCAACTTAGGCCTGGAATAAAGGCTGCTTTTCGATGCTTAAGCTCGGTTATAGATGAAGAGCATAGCAGCATTTCCTCTCAGGAAGGTATCGATCCGCCTAATGCAGAATTTATGAGACTTACTGGGCAGCGAATGATAAAAGTAGCAGATAAATCAGAAATTGCACATTCACTATCAGATACCTCAAAGCTACTCAAGTCTTCTGCCGATAATAAGTCACATCCATCGTCAAATAAGTACACAGCCTTTAATGAACTTGGTTCTTCGACCTCTATTGAGGTCACACATGAATTAAAGAAAAAATTAAAAAAACGCAAGAGTAGCGTCGCGTCAGATGCGGGAGATGTAAAATTTGGTAAGTTGTCAGAACTAGATGATACGGGTAGTACCAGAATTTCTCCAAAAGGACATGGCTCTAAATAGCTAATAGTAGGGTTAGAGTGTTATGTGCTTGATGAGTGCCCCAGGATTTGGGGAAGAGCCTAAATGGTGCACTCGGAGGGACTCGAACCCCCGACACCTTGGTTCGAAGCCTGATTCTATAGTTTTAAAATCGTTTAAAATCAACACCTTACGATGCATCAAAATCGTGAAAAACGGCCTAAAACAGCATAAAACGGCGGAGTACTGTCACAGTTATGTCACGTTTTTGTCACAGTGGTATTTTTAATTTAAAACACAATAGGTCTCTAATCTTTAGAGGTCATTATGGGTTTTTGTTATTTTTTTGTCCTTTGATATTCACACAAAAATCATGATTTGTGTGAATATCAAGAAGACATGCACACAAAAATAAGTTTTTTTGTGCATGTCTTCTATTTATATAACATCATTATTATCTAGCTTAGAATTAAGGAGTAGTTGAAATAAAGCGTCATTTAAATAAAAATTATCCTTAGAGATTTTATGTCGAATTAAAACCCCAATTTTCACCAACTCATTTAGATATTTTGCTGCGGTATTGCGATGAACTTGCAACTCATCCATTACAAACTCAATTTTTGTATACGGATGTCTAAATAAATTATTAATTAAATCTTGGCTATAAATTTTGGGGAGTTTTTCACGGATTAAGTGCTTATGATCTTGCATTAAATTTTTTATTTCCTGAATCATTAAGGTTGTTTGGCGTGATGTTTGTTCAATACCATCGAGCATAAAAAACAACCAATCATGCCAATTGTTCTCGGTACGTACTGCTTGAAGCAACCGATAGTAGTCTGCTTTGTTTTGATTGATATAACGAGACAGATATAGTACGGGTACATCTAATAAACCCTGTTTGACTAAATACAATATATTAATGATACGACCCGTTCTTCCATTTCCATCATAAAAAGGATGAATACTCTCAAATTGATGATGGATAATAGCCATTTTCGTAAGCGGATCCCAGTCACATAAGTCATCATCATTAATAAATTTTTCAAGATTAGACATTAACGTAATGATTTCATCAGGATTTTGCGGAGGTGTATAAATAACTTCCCCCGTGGCATCATTGCGTAAAGAAGTCCCAGGTAATTTTCGAAAACCGGCATGGTTGTCTTCAATAGATGCCTGAATCTGTAAGATGTCATTATTAGTCAATAGTTTGTTGTTTTTAACCTTTTCATATCCTTCACGCAATGCTTTGGCATAGCTATGTACTTCCTTGGCTGCAATTGAGACAAAAGATTTTGTTTGGCTATCACTACGATAAAGATCATCATAGGTGGTAACAATGTTTTCAATTGCGGAGCTATCCTTTGCTTCTTGTAAGGAAAGTGTATTGATCAGAATTGTCTCGTTAGGAATAATTGCAACAACACCTTTAAGCTCAGCCAAAGCTTGATGAGCCTTAGTAATTTTTTTTAGTATTGATTTTGTTTCCAGTTCTCCAAGATTAGGCAGTACTGGTAGTTTGTATATCATTTTCTGGCATTCCTATTTTGTTTTTACAACAGCCTGTTATAAAAATTATTTCAATCTGCTTAATCAGCAAATACTGCTAGATCAAAATGAAACTATAACATTTTCACGCTAGTAAGAAAATTTATCCGCAATAAATTTTGGTAATAGACCGTCGAGAATGCCCCAATTCACGGCTTATAATTTCACGAACCTTTCGGTCTATAGCTTTGTCAGATGCATTTAGTGATTTTGCTGTTACACCTCCGGCAATAGGACAAAGCCAACCTTTTTTACGTGGATCAAATTCTTGTGTAAGCTCGTGATATCGTCGTTGAGCATAAGCATGGCGTAGACCGTGGCATTTATTTAGCCCCATTTGTTTGGTTTGAATTTGGTAATGGCTTAGGTGTTGTTTGTATGTTCTATTTTTGGGAATAAGAGATTGTCCTGATGGTACTTGCTGACTGGCTTTGATTAGCCACTGTTGTTGTTCATTATTGGTAATATGAAGGGTACGTCCGATGCCTCCTTTGGTCCAAGAAGGTTTAATTCTCAATGAATCACCAATCCATGCTTCAGAGATAATTAGTTTCATGGACTCTTCTCTGCGTAATCCAAATAGGGATTGTGCTTCAAGGGAGAGGCGAATCATTGGGTCGGTACATTTTGAGAAATCCACATTATAAATCGCTTTATTATGAGTTGGCACATAGCTTCGGCGTCGGATTTGATAGGCATCATTGCTGGGTTTTACTAAATCTGGTTTATCTATTAATACCGCCATTTTTCGTAGCTTGGCCATATAATTTTTGATTGTGGCTGGGTTCTTGTTTTGTGTTGTCCAGTGTTCAACCAGCACGTGAATATGCTTAGGTTTCAGTCCTTTGATGTGTGTGAGGTTAAATCCCAGTTCATGCAAGTCTTTAATGCAACGATTTAATATGTGTTTCATATCTGCTTTGGAAGCAAAAGAATAGCCTTTGAGTTGCTTCAAATATTCGTTAATGGAGTATTGAGCGCTACGAAGTTTTGTTTTACTCATTGAGATATCGCCAGAGGGTATTTCGAGATTTGATGCCCATCTCATCTCGAATCAACCAGCTCAATTGATAATGACCAATGATAGGAGATAGGTTTTTTTTAATTTGTTGTGCATAGAGATAGCGGTAGCTTTTATTTTTGGGTAATTTGTTTTCAGATAGGGTTTTTTGCCAGTGATAGCGAATGCCATCATTGCCATAGAGTTGGAGTAGACTTTTGGAGCCTTCCGTGTGACTGTGTAAATCCTGGAGAATTGATTTTTGTTCATCCCAGCGATATGTAATGATTCTGTCTTCAGAATTAAACGCTATTTCTCGAGTTATCCAGAGTGAGTGTTCTTTGATATGAATATCAGGAACCAAGCGTATGGCTTCGCTAAGAGTTAAACCAAACTGTGTTTGTAGCGCCATGATAAAGTATGTGCAGGGCTCCGTGATGGCTTGCAAGATATCAGCTGGTATATTTATTCTCTTTGGTATTTGGTAAAGCCGTGACAGATGCAAGCTTCGATTATCAATTCCATTTAATGAACAATCTATATTTCTTAAAAAAGCCCTGATGATGGTCATATATCGCATGATGGTAGCGGGCTTGGTTTTCTGTTTTTGCCAGTGCTGCACCAATTGTTGAATATGAAGCGTTTTTAGTGATTGCCATGAAAGTGGCACATTTCCAATAACAAACAAATCATTAATCATTTTATGAATGACGAATGCGCGATGTTTTTTATGTCTGGCATTGCCACGATTATCTGTTTTTAAGTATCGATTGGCGGTTTGTCTTAAGGCGTTTTTGCGCATGAGAATCTCAAAAGAATTATTTACCCTGAATTGGTTTAGTGTTGGTCGAGCGGTTCACTCAAAGGTGAGACCTGGCTTTTGCCATAAAGCTCGTAACATGGGGTAAAGCAATCGTTATAGGGCAAACGATGGGGCCGTTTTACTGCGGTTTTTGAGTCGTTTTCTCCTTAAGGTTAAATGTTAAATAGGCAATCTTTATCACGGGGATGAATCAATACAGGTATGTATGTTGAGTTCAATTCTCGAAAGAGAACTGTGCTACAAAGATTGCGAAGGGTTCTGAATGATGACATTCAGATGATGCTAGATTTCCCGACTAAAGCGCTCCGCCAATGAGATTAGGGAATGATAATGGCTGTTCACAAGACCCTAAGGTTTCGCCAGAATTTCACTGGCTCATCAGTTGTGATTAATAAAAATCTAGCAGAAATGGTGCTTGTGAGACAAGCATTATGGGTATGAATTTTGTCCTATCGCGCGAAGCGCGCTAGGACAATCAAGCGTAAAGTTCTTATAGAACATGGAAAAATACGCAGTTCAAAAGCATCGTCACTGCGGATGAATCCTGCAGTGACGATGCGGTCTGATGGATTTATGACATACGATTAAAAAACCAGAAGAATAAAAATACAATTTATGATAAAATCGCGCACTAAACTTTATATCATGTGCAATGGTCGACCATTTTCGGCTTTGTACGCCGCCAGAAGGACTCCTTGTTATGCCTTACACACGCAAACAGCAGCATTATATTAGCCATTTCATTCAGCATGTTGAGCGGGTGTTGTCTTTTTTGGGAACGGACGAGGCGAATACCTTAGATAAAGCATTGGGTATGGCCGAGCAAGGGGTTAACACAGCGACGACGGTATTGGGTTCGGTTACTACGATATTGAATGTGATGGGTGTTGTTGCGGCGGTACCATCTGGCGGATTGTCGTTGCCTGCGGCGGGTGCGGTGATTGGCTTGTTGCAGCTGGGGCATGCGAGTTATAAATTTGTGCAAAAGCAGCGTAACGGGGAAGAGGCGAGACCGTTATCTGCGGATGAGCTGAATGCGGTGCAGCAGCGTTTGTCCATATTATTATTGTGCAGAGAAGTTGCGAGTGTGGCTTCGAGTACGCGGTATTGTCATATGGTGGATGGCTTATTGACCGATGTGGGTGTGGCGGAATTTGCTCGTTATGGTGCTGCACGTACGATAAAATATATTGTACCGTTTTTAAATGCGCAGTTGCCAACAGCAGAAGCGGTTTTGAATCATTTACACCAGAGTGTTAGCCATCCGACGCAATTACTAACGATGAATAAGTATGCCATGCCACAAGGCGACTTGATTGGAAAGATGTATGTGAAATGGGCTTATGCTCGTGCTCGTGTGGCACATGTGAGCATTGCTGAGGCAGGAAGCGGGTCTTGGGTGTTTTATGCGTCGTCTAGAGAGGCGAGCAGCACAGAGGAGCAAATGGGCTTTAATCAAGAGACGACGCTGTCTAAATATGGCTACATGGTGTTGCCTGATGCTGGTCTTGATGCTTATTTAAAACAACGATATGCAAAAAAACTTGAAAAGCCTTTGGCATTAAGTGCTATTTCCAAGGATGTCACGCCCTATTTATGTACCCATATCACTGTCACACGCGCTTTGGCGGACGCTTATTTAGCGGTGGCACGCGCATCGAATAATAAATGGTCTTTGAGCTTGAATGACTATCTTAGCCAACAATTTGGGGTGCGTTGTATTGCAAGCTGTCATGATGATGTTTTGCAGGGATTAAACTTAAGCAAAGGGGATTTTAGCGGGGTTAACTTCAGACGAGCAGACTTGAGTAGCTGTGATGTGTCAGACACGCGCTGGGATGGTGCGCATTTAGATGAGGCGAAACTGGGTAACGACTCAAAGCGTATAGTATTGCAGGGTGCTTCGTTTCAAAATCTTACGGCTGAAAAAAGTTATTGGGAAGATGTGGATTTTGCGGGCTCTGATTTTTGTAGAGCATTGTTAAGTGGCGCGCAATTATCTCGTTGTTCTTTGCAACATATGGTGTCGATTGGTGCGGTGTGGGATTGGGCAGAAATGCATGAGATGTCGCCACCAGAAGAGACGTTTTTAACGCGATTAAATGAAGAATATCAGGCGCGTTTAAAGCTTGAGCAACGCATGGATGTTGTAGAAGAAAATATAAAAATCTTAGAAGACACCACACGCACACATGATAGACGTTTGATTGAGCTTGAAGCGCGTTATATTAGCATGCCAATAGCTTCTGGTACTTGGGAGCAGTTTGTATATCCACGAGATGTGTGTTTTCAGCCAAGACCTGGGCTATGGTCAGAACTTGAAACACGATTTGCAAACCCACGTTCAACGCCTGTTGTATTGAGTGGTCTTGGCGGCATGGGCAAGACAAGCCTTGCCTCGGAATGGGCGTATGCACAAAAAGAAGCGGGACGTTATGAATACGTTCGCTGGGTGAATATGGACACGCTGCAACAATTTGGTAGTCTTCAAAGTTGGGCCAGAGCCTTAGGCTTGCCGTATGAAAAAAAATCCATATCAGAACTATGGGTGATGATTGCTCAAAATATAGCAGATAAGAATTGGTTGCTTGTGTTGGATAACGTTGAAAATTATGCAGCGATTCAAGAAGGCTTGTCGACATTTCGTCTTACGCCACAACAGCATATTCTTATCACGTCTCGAGATGAGACGAGCTGGACACGTCCCATTCGAGTGGATGTGTATACCCAAGAAGAAGCGTTAACTTATATTCAACAACAAATGGAAGCCGCAGACCACCGTGGGTTTGAACCGAAAGCTGCCCAATCATTGGCGGAGCGCTTGGGGTATCATCCTTTGGCACTGGAATTGGCCATGGCGGCTGTGTGTTTAGACCAATTGCCTTTGAAAGCCTATCAAGACCGCTTGTCGCGTCATGGATTGGATGTTTTAAGCGCATCAACCCCCACCCAAAGTCAGGCGCAGGTCAATGTCCATCGGGCCATCACGGCTTTATGGAGTGACGGCTTACCCAAGTTAACTGCAGATGCTCTGAACGTATTGCGAGTGATAAGTTTTATTGACCCGCAAGGTGGTGCGCGTGCGGTGTTATTACCTCTTGTTCAAAACGATGAAACACGTTTAAGCCAAGCTTTGCGATTGTTAAGACAGCAATCGTTTGTAAAGCGCGTGGATTTGGTAGAGGGCGAGCAGACCATAGAAACATGGAGTGCACATCGGTTGTTGCAAGAAGTGGTTCGTGACGACTTGGTGCAGGCATTTGCCAATAACGAACTTGCTTGGCAGAATTTTTTGAAAGACAGCTGGGATGCGATTGCTGTTGATTTTCCAATGAACATCGACACAGCCCAAGATGTGTTTGCTATTGCAAGAGGGGTTGAGCATGGCAATACATTTTTAACTCATATGATGGCTATTTCTGCTGCTTGGCCAACTGACCAATGTGCCCGAAGCTTGGTGCCTTGGCAGGCTAAGGTCTTGGGTCGCGTAGGTTATGGTGAATATCGTGTGGTGCGTTATGCTAAAGCCCTTGAACATCTTATTGCGTCATTAAGTTTGTATAAAATGATTCATGGTGAAACGGTGAATCATCCTGATATCGCCGCAAGTCTTAATAACTTAGGAAGCGTATATGACTCTCAAGGCAATTACCCCAAAGCCATAGAATATCATGAAGCCTCATTAGCCATGAAGCGTGCGACTCATGGTGAAACGGCGAATCATCCGGAGATTGCCGCAAGTCTTAATAGCTTAGGAAGTGCGTATGACTCTCAAGGCAATTACCCCAAAGCCATAGAATATCATGAAGCTTCATTAG
>CAZVEH010000035.1:0-22460 GCA_964625775.1 uncultured Legionella sp.
TACCACACGACAGGAGATCCCTCGCTGCGCTCGGGATGACGTGGGGAGTTACCAAGCTTTGAAAATTCTGAATACCATGTTCATCACTTGGTTTAATATGAAATCCATTCTGACGTCTACGAAGCAATAACCAGAGAAAAACGTATCAAAAAATGGAACCGACAATGGAAAATACACCTTATCGAGCAAAACAATCCCCAGTGGCTTGATTTTGGTATCGGATTATTTTGATGAATGGTTGCCCGCCTGCGCGGGCATGACAGCTTTTTTGTCATGTACAGAGATCATAAAGAACAAAATGTTGTTTTATAAAGATTCCAGATCTCTGACTTCCATATCAGCTTCGTGTTGCAACTCTGGCTGCGCATGATGCTCGAGCTTTTCCACATGTTTGATGATATCAGGCGCATAATGATACATCCAATTCACAAGTGGATTGAATTTCGCATACATTAATGATTTTTCTTGATATTCTTCTTCTGGCATAGAGCTGATTTTAATAACGACCATGATCAATGCGACCACCAGCACGCCCCGCGCAAACCCGAAACCAAGACCTAATAAACGGTCGGTGCCACTTAATCCTGAGCGATTCACAATAAAAGAGAATACGGTATTCACCACACCGCCTACAATCAATGTGCCTACAATAATCACTACGTAAGCCAAGACCACACGAGCAGATTGGTCTTGAATATAAGTGCCTAACCATTGAGCAACAGGCTTAGCGTAGACAAACGATAGCCAGCCGGCAACAATCCACACACATAATGCAATCAATTCTTTGACAAACCCACGAACCAATCCCGTTAGCACAGATATCGCAATAATGCCCGCGATCACATAATCCAGCCAATGCCATGACGCCATATTAACTCACCTTGGTTTTAATGATTAAGCCATTTAATTGGGTATTGTTGACCAACTTTTTTTGCAAATCAATGGCTTGTTCACGTTGTTTTAATTGCCCCACTATGACTTGATACATTTCGCCGGTTGGGCCAGCTATCATTTGCGAGGAAGCTTCATATCCTTTGGATTTCAACTTGTGCACCAAAGCCTGTGCATTGGCTTCTTGGCTAAACGTTGCTAGCCGTATCGTAAATACCTCATTCGCATGCATGGCTTTTGATTCAGCCAAATGCTGTTTCTGTACTTTGATTTTAGCCATTTGCATAGAGTCTTCGGTTGTAGTTGGCGCACTGAGTGGCTGTGCTTTGGCAATACCAGAGTGTACTTTTCTTCCCTCTGGAATAGTCACCGTTGCCACTTTTACTGTTTTAAACATACTCTTTTTATCCACTGTTGCCACATGCGGCAAAGCAGGTTTTTTAGGCACCCGAAACGACGTCACTTCATAAAAACGTTGATTCGATTGGCGCATCATGACGGGAAGGAAAATAATCATTAATGACAATGCCACGACAAATCCAACCACGCGGTGTTTGATGCGATCATCTGCTATCTTTTTCATCACGCTACTCATGTTTGCTCCTCATGCATCGTGTTGCGTAAGCTGGGGCACTGTGTGATGCTGCATAAACGCCATCACTTCGCCCACCAAAATAAAAGATCCGTAGACTACAATCACATCTCCCGGTTTTGCGAATTCAAGAGCAGCTCGGCTAGCTAGTATGGGATCAGCATAAGCTTTCGGCCGAAACCCCAAAACGTCCTCAAATGCATCCAGTAAGCTTGATGCATCTGTTGCCCGCTTGCCCTTCAAACATGCAGGGTACCATTGTACAACAAATGGGCTTAATGGTCTAATTAATCCGCAAATATCTTTGTCTTTCAACGCGGAAAAAATCGCATGTATCTTGCCTGTCGGCGGAATATTAGCCAGTCTGTTGGCCAGTAAAGACACTGCTTGGGGGTTGTGCGCCACATCGTATAAATAGGAAATATCACCCTGAATCCATTGTTGACGCCCCCTAATCGCCATGGTTTGCATACCCCTAATCCAATCCACTTCTCGAACGGGCAACTTGGATTGCAAACACAATGATGCCATCACAGCAGCTACGGCTGCATGAGGGTGAAGTTGAGGCACGGGCAAGATAATCGTAGATTGGTATGCCTGATCAATATGGATGAGGTCCCCCACAATGCGATACTGATAGTCTTTGCCCAAACACTGTAGCTCAGCCTCTAAGGACTGTGCGTGAAAACATACCGTGCTGGGTGGGGAGATATCTGCGTAAATACAAGGTCGATGCGGTCGTAGAATACCCGCTTTTTCATAACCAATGGTCTCTTTATCGTGTCCCAAATAGTCCTGATGATCCAAATCAACGGTGGTGATAATCGCCAAATCAGAGTCAATGATATTGGTCGCATCCAAGCGTCCCCCTACCCCGACTTCCAAAATAATCACATCAAGTTCAGACTTTTTAAAATACAGTAAAGCGGCTAAAAGTGACATTTCAAAATAAGTTAATGGCGTAGCTTGGCGACCCTGCTCAATCTCCCTAAACAATGAAGACAATATGTCATCATTTATTGGGTGTTGATTGATACAAATGCGTTCGTTAAAAGACACCAAATGGGGTGACGTGAACTGCCCTACTCGATAGCCTGCAGCTTGATAAATAGCGCTTAACGCGGCAACAGTAGAACCTTTGCCATTCGTGCCGGCTACCGTAATCACTGGAATCGTCCAGTGGAGTATATTCATTACCGCAGCCACAGCTCTGGCATTCACCAAGCGTAATTGCACTTCAGGCGTATGACGATGTTCTAAATAATCTAACCACTGCTGTAAATTCCAAGACGTTTTTTCTAAATCTTGCTGCATCACTCATCCATCATATGGGATACACTGCGATGCGATAATTTAGCGATCATTTTGGCCAATACATCGCGCAGCGATTTACGTTCTACAATCATATCAATATGACCGTGCTCCAAAAGAAATTCGCTACGTTGGAAACCGTCGGGTAAGGTTTGACGTACAGTTTGCTCAATCACACGCGGTCCAGCAAATCCAATCAAGGCATTGGGTTCAGCAATTATAATATCGCCCAAACTCGCAAAACTTGCCGAAACTCCGCCCATCGTGGGATCGGTCAATACCACAACAAAAGGAAGTTTCGCTTGGGATAGTTTGGCCAATGCTGCAGAAGTTTTGGCCATTTGCATCAACGAAAACAACCCTTCTTGCATACGGGCACCGCCGCTGGCCGTAAAACAAATATAAGCACGTCGTTCAGCGATCGCGACATTAACAGCACGAACGAATTTCTCACCCACAGTGGCCCCCATAGAGCCGCCCATGAAACTAAATTCAAAAGCACTGATGACCACAGGTTGTTGTTTCAAAGTTCCCTTCACCACAACCAAGGCTTCTTTTTCGCCCGTTGCTTTTTGCGCCTGAGTAATCCGATCTTTGTATTTTTTAGAATCGCGAAATTTCAAACGATCCACGGGTTCCAAATCTGCAAACAGTTCCTCTTGGCCAACGGGATCAAGGCACTGAGCCAAGCGTTCACGCGCTGAAATACGGTGATGATGATTGCATTTGATGCAAACCGAGAGCGTTTTCTCTAACTCACTTCGATACAGCACTTCTCCACAACCCAAACATTTAACCCACAAGCCTTCGGGCACCCCTTTTTTTTGAGAAGTTTCCGTTCTAATTCTAGACGGCAAAAGATTCATCAACCAACTCATGCTATTTTCCGTATGATTACTATGAGCAATAGTATACTCATTTTGCGAAAACAATGCTATTTGGAAGTCCATCCTAAGGTTATTGCACGATTTGCCGCTAAATATACTACGCAATACTGTTCAGGAGAGATGATGAAACGCTTTGTGACCTCTTTGATAGCAGGCTTCTTACTGATGTATCATCCATGGGCTTTTTCAACCCCTCGTTATGGTGAGCAATTGTGTCATTCCCCTGATTATTTTTGCCTTGACATCAAGGCCAACGATACCTGGGAAAGTTTGTTCCCCACAGATAAGTCTCGAGATCTGGTGATGCGTGTCAATCGGATGAATGTTGCATTAAGACCAGGCATGACTTTGGCCGTGCCCAATCGTTTAGATGAAATCAGTATTTACGATGTCTCACCGTTTCCACGTTATATCGAATCGCCAGGAGAAAAAACCATTTTTATTCAGCAAAAAGAGTTAGCATGGGGTGCATACAATGCAGACGGTGAATTGGTTTGGTGGGGACCTATTTCCTCAGGATCAGGTCATTGCCAGACGGAGGGCAACTGCCTCACACCCTCAGGTTCATTCCGTGTCATTCGAAAACAAGATATTTATTGTATCTCAACCGTATTCCCTGTACGTGAATCAGGCGAAAGCGGAGGCGCCATCATGCCTTACTGCATGCATTTTTGGCGTGGCTATGCTTTGCATGGCAGCGAAGAAGTACCTGGGTACAATGCCAGCCATGGTTGCATCCGAATGTTTATTGAAGATGCCAAATGGCTGAATGAAGAGTTTGTCGACTTGCCAGGTGCAGGTGGCGCAATAGGCACGCGGGTGGTAGTTGGTTCTAGTTCACAGTAATAGTGAAAAACTACCTTTGATGCCCGCTTGTGCTAAAGATGTTTTTAGCTGCTCCATGATTTTTTTATCTTTGAGCGGGCCCAGCCGAACCAAATATTGCTGCTTCTCCTGTTTGATAAAAACAGGAGACGAAGAAAGGCGTGCTAATTTATGTTGAAATTCTTTGGCCAAATTTTTTGAAGAGAATGCCCCTGCTTGAATATAATAATGCGCTACCCTTGGCGCCGCGGCATTTTTCTGTCTCACTGTTTCAATTTCTACCCTAGCTGTGCCACGCGGGAAAATACCCAATTTCACCGCAGCACCATAAGATAAATCAATGATTCTTCCTTGATGAAATGGACCACGATCATTGACTTTTACAATAGCAATTCGACCATTCTCTAAATTTTTGACTCTCACATAGGTAGGCAAAGGCAAAGTCTTATGCGCAGCAGTCAATTCATACATATTGTAATGATCACCACTCGACGTACGCTGACTATGAAATTTAGTGCCATACCAAGACGCCAGCCCACGCTGTTTGTAGCCATTGGCCGTCTTCAACACCGCATACCGCTGCCCATCCACATGATAGGTATCAGGATTACCATATCGACTCAAAGGCTCATTGACGGGCACAACTCTTTTAAAAAATCTGGGGATAGGTCCTGCAGGCGCGCTGTCCTTGGTGATCTCATGAGTGCGAATGGATTTCGTGGTTTGCTTGCGCTGCTGATGCGTGGGTGGTACTAGCTTACAACTCGCAAATATCAGCAGGCTCAATACTAAAAAAATTTTTTTCAATACAATATCATCCAAAATAAGTACCGCAAGACTATATCTAGGAGCACATGGGTTCGTCAACTTTTTAGTGCAGGGTGAGATCACGCCTGAACGAATATTATTCTAATCTTCGTCTTTGCGAACGAAGTGAAGCAATCCAGATCGACTCTCAATTGAAACACCGATCTAGATTGCTTCGCTATCGCTCGCAAAGACGATGTATTACTTTAAGTGATACAAATTAATTCACTCATGCGGTTGCCCTGCTTTTTGGTGTCAGGACTTACGCAAAACTTCGATCTATTCGTTAATTTTTGTTTTTAATTTGGTCAGTTGGTGCACCTAAACTCCCTCACAAAAAACAAAACTTGCTTAGACCTCGAGGTTTTGCGTAAGTCCTAAGGTGTCACGTCAATTTTTGATGATCAAAACCTCTGAAGGTATTTCGTAAGGCAGTGACCGCAAATGTGGATCTTTGGCTGGAATACGCGTGATTTGATAATCATGTACAGCAGGTAAAATATGAACAAATAAATTCGCATTTTCTGGTTTGTTGTTTTGCATAAATGATTTGGCCGGAAGCGGTTTTTTCCTCGCTAAAATAATATTTCCTAACCAGATGGGATCTTGATAATGAATCAAATGATAATTAGAGCGCCATAGCCGCAAAATATAAAGATTGTCGTCTTTTACAGTGCGATAGGACATGGTCAGAGCAGGATGTTTATTTAAGTATAACTGTTCCATGAAAGGTAGTTTTTCCGTGGTATAGCGTCCTTCTGCGTGGATGATCAACGAGTAAAGAAATGATTTGGGTTGTTTTCGCCAACCAGACATTTCTAGTCTTTTTTGCAACTCTTTGATGGATCCAGCGTATTGAACATTAAACACACCAATGCGCCTGCCGATACGATTGGTCGAATAGACGGGTAAAATAGGTTCATTTTGGTACCACCAGGTATCTTGGTTTAAGGTGTATTGTTTGGAGGGTGAGGTGTGTGCGTGCAGGATAATAGGTGCTTTACCCTGATAATTTATAATCGCAGTGACGAGGAATACAACCACGACCAATGAAATGGCTGTGGTCATTCGAAAATTCAGCGATTGAATGGGTTTGCGTCGATAAACAATCCAATGCGCCAAACCCACACTTGCCCCAATAGCATATGCACCAATCACCGAAATTAACCAATTATCACCCAAGTAAAGCGTGGAGAATCCTGACAAAAATAACATGGATAAAATCACGTAAGAGGCAATATTGTGACTGGGTTTTGTGTGCAACAAATAATTGATTAAAAAGGTGAACAGCGCTGTAGCAACACACAAAGGTATCTCAGGATACATCACCACTCTGGACTGAGCAAATAATTGGATAGCATTGGGAATCGTCAAATAGGTCGAAAATAACCACGAAATCAGTAACACATTGACGATCAAACTCAGCCAATATTTTAAAAAACGCCAGTCGCGATTGTATAGAGATAACACAACCACCAAACCACAAAAGGAAACCAAAGCCATAGAATGGAACATCAAGTTCACAAAAATATTGATTCTGTCGAGCGTAGGTGTGCGTAAGCTTTGTAAAAAATAACACACTGCTTGATTAATGGAGTTGATCCACGTGTTTTGTACCACCAATAAACTCAACAGCAGGACCAAGAACAGACAACACAACCAGATCAATAGAAAAGTAATGATACGTTGTTGACGACGGTCATCTCGAGCACTGAGGTTGGAGATGATATGTTTGGTATAAGGGTGTTTTTTAGACCAAAGCCAAAGTGCATCCACATGGGTCGCAAACCATAGATTCAAAGATCGAGCCAGCATTTTCAAAAGTAGGCTTAACAACCAGCCCACGATCAAGACGCTCATGACCAACGCAAACAAACGCTGCGCACTTTCTGCGGAAAGCTGATGGCTGGCTGCCCCAATGATATAGCCTGGCACCAAATATAAAACGGCCCAACCAATCGCGGAAATAAAATTTGCAGCAAAAAACTGTAAACGCGACATATGCACCATGCCGGCAATGATGGGTATGATAGAGCGCAAAGGGCCAGTAAACCGTCCAATCAAAACACTCTTACCACCATGGCGATTAAAAAAATCCTGGCCGTAATTCAACAATTTGGGATATCGCTTAAAGGGCCACATGTGCGAGAGGTTTTCGCTATACCTGGCACCTAACATATAGCTGATGCTATCTCCAATGAATGCCCCCAACGAAGCAAACGCAATGGTCAAATCAAAGCGCATCACGTTAGACCCTGCTAGTATCCCCACAGCGGTCATGGTAAGAGATCCTGGAATAATGGTACCAATAATGGCCAGTGACTCTAACAAAGCAATGACGAAGGTAAAAATAAGGGCGTAATTAGGGTGATGATGCAACCAAGCAGTTATTGGAACAATGTAATCAGCGTATATATGCATCCAATAATCTCAATTTTAGGAGTTTGATTCAAACGCGGCCAAAAAATGACGCACAAAATCTTGATTCACTTGAGCCACACTTATTTTAGAATCATACTCTTTGATGCGAGTCATTTTCAACTGTTCGTATCCACACGGATTGATTCCTTGAAAAGGCGCCAAATCGAGATCAACATTCAAAGCAATCCCATGGTAGGTACAGTTGGCTTTGACTCTCAAACCAATCGATGCGATTTTTTGGTCAGCCACATACACACCAGGTGCTTTGGCTTGGCGGTGCGCATCAATTTGGTAGCTTTGTAATAAATGGATGAGCACCCCTTCTAACTCACAAACCAGAGTTCTAACGCCCAAACGACGACGCTGTAAATCCATCATCACATAAGCGATCAATTGGCCTGGTCCGTGATAGGTCACTTGACCACCGCGGTCCGACTGCACCACAGGAATGTCACCTGTGTGTAGCAGGTGCTCTTGTTTTCCCGCCTGGCCTAAAGTATATACCGGCAAATGCTCCAACATCCAAAGCTCATCTTCTGTATGAGCATCACGCTGGAGGGTGAAACTTTTCATGTTGTCCCATACAGATTGATACGCTCTTATACCTAGTTGATGAATACGCATCAGAGAACCATATGAATATCAGGATGCTGCGTGATGTCTTGATATAGCGCATCTAAAGAAATCTGGTCTAATGCATGCACCACCACCGTAATACTTTGGTATTTGCCCTGTCCACTCAATTGCATGGTCACAGCAGAGTCCGGTGTATCAGGAAAATGATGGCGCACGATGGTGATGATGTCTTGTGAAAAATTAGGCGTCGCTTTGCCAATAATTTTAATAGGAAAATCACAAGGAAACACCATCAAGGTTTCTTTCATGCTGAATCACCCTCACCCAAACCAGTGATTGAAAAGCAATTTAATAGCATCTTTGGCACAGGTATAATAACCACCCTTTTGCGCATCTTCTAACGCATACAGGGGTTGTGTTTCTAGCGTTTGACCATCAAACTGTATGACCAATTCACCCACTTTCTGTCCCTTTTGGACAGGTGCTTCGATATATTTGGGCACGTTGGTCACAATACTCAATCGTTGGTATTGGCCAGCAGGAACGGTAATGTGATTTTCATCCATCACACCAAGACGAATGGCTGATGCAGTGCCTTTATAAAGCGGTGCTTCACTGATCGCTTGCCCTGCTTGAAATAGTTTGTGGGTTTCAAAAAATCTAAATCCATAATTGAGCAAACGTTGACTATCATCCGCACGCGTAGAATCAGAGGGTGCATTGAGGACAACGGCCAATAAGCGCATATATCCCCGTTTTGCCGAAGAAACCAAGCAAAACCCTGCCTCATCCGTATGGCCAGTTTTGATGCCATCTACTGTATTATCACGCCATAACAAACGATTGCGATTCGGTTGACGAATATTGTTGTAAGTAAACCACTTTTGCTTATACCAGTGATAGTAATCTGGAAAGTCACGAATCAAAGAACGCCCTAGAATAGCTAAGTCTTTGGCTGTGGTATAGTGTTCCGCGTTGGGCAATCCTGTGCTGTCTGTAAAATTCGAGTTTTGCATACCCAGTGACTTGGCTTGTTGGTTCATCAATTGTGTGAAACTAGACTCACTGCTCCCCACATGTTCAGCAAGAGCAACGCAAGCATCATTGCCTGAATCTACAATAACACCTTTTAAAAGATCTTCAATACTGACCTCTTGCCCCTCTTTGATGAACATACGCGAACCACCTGTTTTCCAGGCTTCTTGGCTGACACGTACTTGATCACTCAAATGGATTTGATCTGCCTTGAGTGCACGAGAAACCACATATAGCGTCATCATTTTGGTTAAGCTAGCTGGCGGTAAACGCAATTCGCTGTTCTTTTCTGCTATGATTTTACCACTATCCACATCGATGAGGATGTAGGCTTTGGCATTCAAACTGGGAGGCGTAGGCGTGACGATGGGGTGATTGCCTGTCACCGGGGGTGGCGCTAAGTGCTCGGAAGGCAAGGAGTCCGCATGAATCGCATGGATTCCAATACCACAACAAAGAAATATCGCTAAACATGTGTTAAAGCTCTGACGGATGTTCATATAATGACCTATGATTGTGTAAGGTGTGATGATCAGCACGTATTATCTCAGTAACCGTCAAAAATGACAACAGACACCAGGGCAGACGCATCTTAATTTAAATTTAATGAGAGTCGTATGTACCTCATCATTGTAGCCCGCAAGAAGCATAGCGAATTGCAGGGTGACGCTAAACGATACAAGTGACCATCATTATGTTTTGTAATATTTAGTCAACACTGAGCAATCGATCCCGCAATTCGCTACGCTACTTGCGGGCTACGTGAACAAGTCGTCTGAATTATGGCGTTAGCTATGATTTAGATGATCTTGCCACGCAACGAAAGCAAGGGTTTACACCATGAGTTGTTCTCAACAATCAAGATAGAAAATCGTGAGATGCCAGCAGGTAAGTGTTATGCAAATTGTCTTGGACCAAAACAGCTTCATTGTGAATCGCTTTTAGGTCAGTTTGGTGCTGTAAAATGCCTGTTTTGTACTGCCAACCTTGAGGTAAGTTCAGTTTGATTCTTAAATTCATCAAATCTTTTTCCGACTGTTGTGTAGGAGATAGCGCATAGGATTGCATCACGTAAACCTCGCCTGCTGGATTGATTAATTCATATACCCTATTTCCGGACGCATATATCCAGGTGGTTTGACGCTCTACACGATGCTGACGAAATGGTGCTGCCCCCAGTAAAATATCACGCAAACTCAAATGCAAGACACCGACTTTACGCATGGCCAAATGGGAAAATTCTCGCGATTCAGCGTCTATAAATTGTGTGTTTTTAGCCCCATCCGCAATAAAGCGCCTTGGGCCATTTAAGTAAACATAAAAAGCACCAGTTTCTTTCTTCACGGATTGAACCGTAGTATCGTCCCAAAGATCTTGTGCGCAATCATTAAGCCCAATGGTGCTATAGACTTCAAATATTTTTCCTTTGGAAAAAATAATTTCACAATAACGCTGATGTCGCAATGATTCGGTAGAAAGGGCAAAAGAAAATTTGGAGGGGATAAGGACGAACCCAAACATCACAACAAGAGATACGATTGCTTTATATTGTGTGTACAACATCCAAGCTTCTCCTTTTTCAGTAAGAGTCATTTTCCTTAACAGACGTCCTTTTCTTATTCAACTGTGTCATTAATTCTATAAATATTCAAGGGTTATCTCTGGTAGGTTGGGCCGAACGGCCGAACCTACCTAACCCTCAGGTATTTTTGCAGGTAATTACGAAATTTAGTGAAATTACACTGTAACTTTTATTCCAAAAAATGTAACCTAGTTGTGGAGAATCGATGGAGTTGTCTTGAGACCAACGCAAATCGTTGCCAACTCATCGGTAATTTTACTAATCTAAGGATGGTCAGTGAAGATATTACAGATTGTTGCTATCACTAGTACTGTGCTGTCTAGCGCGGCATTCGCCTATCCCATTGATCCTGTGGAAGACAAAGAAACCTGGTGGAATCCGGAGAAAATTGTTTATCCTCAACCCAATCAAGATCCTGAGAAAAAATATCGCCGACCGCCACGCCCTCAACAACCCAGTCGTATTTGGGATGATGTAGCCAGGTTGATTCTTGGGCCTGGCTGGAGGAAGTGGTGGAATCTGGAGAAAACTGTTTACCCCCGACCTAACCAAAAACCTGACAAAACATATCGCCAACCCACGAGCCCTCAACAACCCAATCGAGAGCCTGACAAAACATATCGTCGCCCACCCCGACCGCAACAACCCAGTCGTATTTGGCAGGGTGTAGCCAGTTTGAGTCTTGGTCCTGGCTGGGGCAATGCCCCGAACACGACACAAACGTTCTTCCTACAACCCGACATTGAAAAATCATATGTCCCGCAATCCAATCCCTCTATTTTGGGCTACGGAGAAGTGTTTGCTGGCGTACAAACACAGGTCAACCATGCCTTTACCTTGCAACTGGGTGTGGGCCTTGGCGGGGGTACGGACACCACGCTTCAAGGCGACATCTGGGAAGATGCCGATCCAGATTTTAATAACTACACTTATAATTACGCCGTCAATGAAACTCATGTCGCGCTCAAAGGCAAACTTCTATGGGATAGCCACTATAAAAAAATACAACCCTACGTCAGTGCTGCCTTTGGAGTAGGATTTAATGCCAGTCATGGCTTTTCTATCACACCCAAACTCTATCAAGAGGTTGCGCCGCCATTGTTTGAAAATTACACCGTAATAGCATTCACGTATATGTTTGGCATTGGCCTACAAAAAGAAATCAATCCACATTGGCATGCAGGTATTGGATATGAGTTTGCTGATTGGGGTCAAAGTCGCTTAGCAACAGCGCCAGGACAAACCCTTAACGGAGGTTTGTCTCAATCTAACCTTTATATCAACGCCCTACAGGTGAATTTGACTTATATTTTGTGAGGATATGTTCCGTGAAACACTACCATTTGCGCCATTTTGTCAGAATCATCTTCATCGGTTTATGTGGATTTGTCAGTCATGCCCAAGCCGCAACACAACCAAAATTCACGATTATCCCCGTAACATCGACGCATAAAACCATCGTATTTGGAGGCAGACAACCAGCGCAATATACGGTCACTAATCAAACCAAGATACCGCGCACACTGACCTATGTACCTTCTTCTGCAGGAATCACGCAAAACACTTTCGGTGTTAATGCGTGTCAAAATCCCTTTACACTGTCAACCGGTCAATCTTGTGAGCTGAATTTGGAGATCAATAGCAGACTCTTACCGGTTGGCACAACCGAATATCCAGTCAAAGTATGTAAAACGCTCAGTGATGGCAATCCAACCGCTACGCCTTTTCTGTGCTCACAAACCAGCTTGAACAATAATCTTTTGATCACGATTCGAAACACCGCACCCATCAGCGCAACACCTACGCGCTTGACCATGCCCTTTTCAACCCAACAAACCATCACAGTGACCAACACATCCCCCACTCTGACAGCGAACAACATCACGGCTCGACTTACTGGTACAGCCTTGGAGGGCAATGTTACTGTGGATGATTCAGCCTGTAGTTCTGTAGCCCCAGGACAAAGCTGTACATTGACCTTCACGTCCCTGACCACCAGCGTATCTCGCACTTTTTTCCCGATTTTAGGCACTAATACGTCGATTACAGCAGCATCGATTAGCGTTAGTGGCAGCAGTGAAGCCCTTCTGAGTGTAGCAGGATCTCCGTTGGTTTTATCTCCAAATGGAGCAGCTGGAAATTTAGTGGTAACCAATGCATCGGATACCATCACCGCACTCTTTATCACCGCAACTTTGGACGCGTCCCTGACGAGCGCAGGCGTCACAGTAGGATCCAGCGGCGGCTGCGCTAGTTTGGCGCCTGGCAGCAGTAACTGCGTGATCACAGTGACACCAGGCCCAACCCCTGTTACGGGCAATGCGACCATCAGTGGCACCAATACATCGGAAGAAAGCGCCACCATTATTGTCAATTCAGAATCAGGTGAAATCGAAATCACATCTTCGTCCACCCTTGCATTCCCGTTCAGTAGCGGTAGCACCCCACAAACCATGACCATCACCAACTCGGGCAGCACTTCTGTAAGCAATATCACGGCAGATTTTACCAACACCAATCTCAATGGGGCAGTAACCGTCGATGATACCAATTGCATCGGCCCCATCGCACCAGGAAATAGCTGTGCGCTTTCTTTTTCTTTGACATCGGCAACCAATGTGATCCCCCCCACCACGTTTCCTATCAGCGGTGATGGGACCAACTCCGTGGTTGGAACTATTGCTGTGGGTAATAATTTTCTCTATCTTTCTCAAAGCTCTAGTATTGTTCGTTGCAACGTCAATCCCTACAATTCCAATTTGGAAAGCTGTGGGACCGCAGCATCTGCGAATTCACCCCAAGGCGTCGCGCTAGATTCTCTGAGCAACTATATCTACTATGCAAGTTTTAATTTAGAAAACCTTTCAAGATGCTCGGTTGATGCCTACGGCACTATTTCTGCATGCACAAACACGGTCAGTTACGGTAACACTCTCAGTGGTTTAGCGCTCAGTCCTGATCATGTCAATCTTTACTCAGTAGCGGCCGCGAGTACTGGCCAGGTATACTTATGTAAAACAGATACTTTTACATCCTGCAACAGCAGTACTCTGGCCATAACAGTAGCATCTGGCTATACAGGTATCACGGTAGGGCCAACCAATGCATATGCTTATCTGGTTTCACGCTCTGGGAGTACTGACGTAGCATTGATATGTCCCATCAACTCCAATGGCACATTCCAAGCCTGTACAAACTCCGCATCTTTTGACAATGGATCTTCTGATATTGTCGTGAATCCCTCGAATACCTACGCCTATGTGTCCAACATTCAATCCTATTCCATCAATCAAGGTACCATAACTGCCGCTGGTGCAACGATAGGCACATGGGGCATTGCTGCCACAATTACAGGCAATTTCTCCGGCGCTATGGCCATCAATTCTGCAGGAACAATTCTGTATATCGCTCCAGAACTTGCTGGCACAGCGATTCTAAAATGCACGGTCAATCAAAGCGATGGCACATTGACCTGTGGCAATTCTGGAGCACCTACGTCACTATTCACATCCAGCGTAGCAGGTATGGGATTATGGGAACCGCCCCAGTGATGATACATGATAGCACCGACAATACAGGCAAATTTTGTACATTCACTATGAGGTGACAGGGTTTAAAACTGAAGCACAGGATCTGCTCAACAAGCAGAATATATCGCTTCGCATGATATTGCGCAGCGATATTTGTCCTAAGTCATTATTTTTGTTACTATAAATTATATCCAACCGAAATTGATGACTATGCGACGTATTTATTTGATGGCATTGATTTTTACCCTCTCCCCAGTTTTTGGGATGTCTTCTCACGTTGACACTTCAAAAGCAATTGATCACGCCATTATGCGTTATGGCATACAAAAAGAACCGCATCTCAAGTCTTACTTTTCTAAATCCGATGTGGCTTATCCGCCGAAAGAGATTGCGTTATTAGCTTTTAAAAAAGAACAACATATCCAGTTATGGGCTAAAGATCATCGCCAAGATTGGCATTATATTCATACTTACCCGCTTACCGCTTTCAGTGGACAATTGGGCCCCAAATTAAAAGAACATGATAAGCAGATTCCAGAAGGGATATATCGGCTCACCAACTTCAACCCCTATAGTGCTATGCATTTGTCAATGATGATCAATTATCCCAATGAGTTCGATCGTCAACAAGCCAGTAGAGATGGCAGAAGTAAATTGGGGGGTAATATTTTTTTACATGGCAAGGACTTGTCTGTGGGTTGTTTGGCAGTAGGTGACCGGGCTATTGACGAGTTGTTTCTCCTAGCTCGACGTGTTGGTCTGAATCATGTGCAGGTGATCATAGCCCCGAATGATTTGCGTAAAGGCAAACCCGCAACCAATCAAACCACACAACCACGTTGGTTGCCAGAGTTGTATCATAGAATATCCAAGGCCTTGAATCATTTTCCAATTTCAAAAAGTCGTACAGCTTAGATAGACTGAACCCGTGGTGTAGCTTAGCAACAGCAAGGGTTTATGTGTTTTAAATTTTGATACTACTCACCCGTTCGCCTTGCGAGACAGCTTTTGCGGGCTATGCAGTTGAAAGTCGGCCTTCGAGACGGATGCTCCGCATCCTCCTCAGGCCGAACGGTTCTGAGCAATTACAAATCTTGTAACCATTCAGCGCCGTTCAAGCAAACGCCTTATTATGCGTGTTCTGGCGCAACCTTATAAATGCCAGGCGCATTTCTTAAATATTCTTTGTAGTCCATACCATAACCAAATACATAGTGATCGTCGACTTGTAACCCTACAAAATCCGCTTTTTGCAAACCTAAAGGCACACGTTTTTGGTATTTATCCACCAATACTGCGCTGTATACTTCTGCTGCGCCCATGGTTTCAATTTCAGCCAGAATCGCCGCCAAAGTAACCCCACCGTCTAAAATATCGTCCACAACCAATACTGTGCGCCCCCGCAAATCCGTACCTGGTTTCACTTTCCAATGCAACGTACCACCACTCATTTCACCCTGGTAACGCGTTGCATGAACATAATCCACTTCAAGAGGAAAATTCAAGCGTAACAGTAAATTACCCACGGGTACCAATCCACCAATCATCACACAAATGATCACAGGATTCTTGTGAGACAGTGTTTGATGAATCTCGGTGGCCATATTATCTAAAGCATGATTGATTTGTTCCATCGAAAATAATAATGTTGAGCGTTCAAATACTTCATTAATTTGTTCCGTGATACTCATAAAGTCCAACCTTAAGTTTGTGCCAAATAAAATTCGTCTCGTAATGTGCAAGAGACAGATGTCATACAAGGAGCATGTTTTTGCATGATCAAACAATAAAAGCCTGCAGGATAAGGCCACACCATTTTACCCATTTGATTTAAAAATGCCAGTTTATGTATCCAAGTTTCTTGATGAATGGGCGGTATATAGTAAAAACTCGATAACATACATTGTTGATAGCCGCGAGATAGCATGGCATGCTTTAAAGAAAGCGACGAACTTAAGGTCGCTGTAGCATGTGCAAAACAAGATAAGCGTCCCCAACGTAACGATGCCCCCCAAAAACTCCATGGATTGATCCCCAAAAAAACAACATATCCCATTGATTTTAAAACACGGTCTATTTCATCCATCGGATGCTTACCTTGCGCAGCAGCTTCCATCGTCAAAGGAGCTACCACACAATCGATGCTGTCTCGTTCCAGGGGCAAAGCTGTCATAGAGGCTCTGATACCGTTGCCCACATCAACAGCGGGACTTACGAACCATTTATAAGAATAATGCAATGCGTTCAACCATGGGTTCTCACCACAATCCCCCAGTTGCAATAAATATTTACCACGCAGTGAAAGTTGGTTCAGGGTTAATTCGGCTGCAAAGGCTTGCGCCACGCCATGTCCCTGTGGCGTTTGGAACCAAGATTGTAACGCAATATATTTATTTCGTTCGTCCATTAGACACTACCATTGGTATCTATCACACATCATCACTTTGATAATATACTTCTTGCGGTAAAACTGCTACGTAAATAAAACCCGCGAGGCAGTGTCAACACTTTCTGTCCCTGTTCATCAAAACCATAACACACGGCCCTGGCATCTGCAGCTTTGGGTCTAATTTGTAAATAGTCACCCATGCTGGCAGACAATTCGTGTAATCTACCCATTGAGACCATGGCCGTTAAGTCCGTCCAATCCTGAGCAAGAATACGTTGCTCCTCAGTCGAAGGCGACCATAGTAGGGCTTTACCAATCCGACGATGAGCATAAGGAATCAGTGGATCGGCTTCAATCGGGATCCACAACACGCGCCGTAATTTTGCCCAACATTGAGAGGTTTCCCATGTTTGCTCTTGAATGGTCAATAAAGGAATTGAGGTAATAAAAGTAGATTCTGCGGGTTTACCCGAAGCGTGGATAGGTAATGTTTTGAGTTCAATACCCAGCTCAACAAAATCAGGCAATGATTGATTACCCGCGGTGGTACCGAGTGCTTTTTCTAGGGCACTACCGGCCCAACCTTTGCGCTGTATTGCATGCTCAGGAATAACCAGTTGAAGATGGCTGGCCAACTGACGCAAACTATAGCCCTCAATCGATCGACAACGAGCCAACAGTTCACGTTCAGTGTCCATAACTCATACTTTAGGTCTGATGCTAATACCCAGTTCGGTCAACTGCGCCACGCCTGTGGCGGAAGGTGCATTGGTGAGCAGACAAGCGGCCGATTGTGTTTTGGGGAACGCTATGACGTCCCGAATAGAGGTCGAACCTGTGAGCAGCATGGCCAAACGATCTAGACCCAATGCAATCCCACCATGAGGAGGACAGCCAAAACGCAACGCATCCAGTAAAAAGCCAAATTTTTCGCGCGCAACATCAGCCTCAATCCCTAGCAAATCAAACACAGTTTGCTGTAACAATGGATTGTGAATACGAATCGACCCTCCACCGATCTCATAACCATTGATAACGATGTCATAAGCTTTGGCCACAGACTCCAAAGGACGAGTTCGCAAAGCCTCTGGCTGTAAATCTTGTGGAGAAGTAAAGGGATGATGCATGGCTTGAAGCATGCCTGTTTGCTCGTCTTTTTCAAACATAGGCCAGTCAATGATCCAGACCAAACGCCAATCAGACGTTAATAATTTTCGATCGTGACCCAGTTTGATACGCAAAGCGCCCATGGCGTCATTGACAACTTTTTCGCGATCAGCGCCAAAGAAAACCACATCTCCGGTTTGAGCGTTCAAGCGCTCAATAATCGCCAAAACTTGGGTCTCCGATAAGAACTTTAAAATCGGGGATTGCAAACCAGCAAAGCCCGCTGCACGATCATTGACTTTGATGTAGGCCAACCCTTTTGCACCATATTGTCCAACAAACGCAGCATAATCATCAAATTCTTTACGGCTGAGCTCGCACCCAGCGGGCAATGTCATCGCAACCACGCGACTGCCTTGCGACTGCGCGGCCGCAGAGAATACTTTAAATTCACAATCACGGACCAAATCGTCGATATCTACCAGTTCTAAAGGATTCCGTAAATCCGGCTTATCACTCCCAAATCGACGCATGGCTTCAGCATATGTCATAGTGGGTAGCTTTTCAGGCAACTCAATCTCTAGCACTGTGCGAAAAATATGCTGTAATAAGCCTTCGATCAGCTGCATCACTGCGGATTGATCGATAAAAGACATTTCAATATCTAACTGGGTAAATTCAGGTTGTCGGTCGGCACGCAAATCTTCGTCTCGAAAACAGCGAACAATTTGGTAATATTTGTTGAAACCAGACATCATCAGCAATTGCTTGAACAATTGCGGAGACTGCGGTAATGCATAAAACTCGCCTGGATGCACACGAGAAGGCACCAAATAATCACGTGCTCCTTCTGGAGTGGCTTTGGTCAGCATAGGCGTTTCAATATCAATAAACGCCTGCTCATTTAAATAATCACGCATGGCGCGCGTTAGTTGATGGCGTAGTTTTAAATTGTCCTGCATTTGCGAGCGTCGCAAATCTAAATAACGATAACGATATCGCAGATCTTCGCCCACGGTTTGATAATCATCGGGCAAAAAAGGAGGAGTTTGAGCTTGATTAAGGATATCTAATTGGCTGGCAATCACTTCAACACGCCCAGTAGCAAGCTGCGCATTTTGCATACCCAGCGGTCTAGCACGCACTTGGCCTGAAATACATACGACATATTCGTGCCGTAGGGTTTCGGCAACTGCAAAAACCTCCTGGTTTTCAGGTTCATACACCACTTGCAATAAGCCAGAATGGTCGCGAATATCCAGGAAAATAACACCACCATGATCGCGTCGATTATGCACCCAACCGCTTACGGTGACGGACTGCCCTATCATCGTTTCATTTACTTGGGTACAATCGTGCGATCTCATATGTTTGCCTATCAAAAAAGGAAGTCAAGATATTATCATTCAGATTGATTGACAGGCAAGCACAACCTATGCGCGGGTTCTATTTTTTTTGATTCTGTCTCCACTTGTCCGCCAAAACGCGAATTCCGCACCAGCCCAATGCACCCTCAGCAATTAAGATGACACCCACCAGAAAGTAAAACATAGCACCCATGCCTATCAATACACCTAGACACAGAATAATACCTATGACAGTACGATTAATACGATCATTATTATCAATATTACAGGTTACGGGTAACATAATTCACTCCATTTCATAACAATCAAATTGCGGACAGTCTCTAGAATACATGGAATTCATAAAAGTTCAAAGTGATTGGCTCAGGGCAAACGCATCTAAATTTTCAACATTAAAGCCATCTCTTTCGCCTACCTACCGTGCTTTATACACAGTATCCAAACGATCTCGATTCGAGATTGAAACTGGATTCCGCGCATGAAGGGCGGAACGTAGGCACACTGGTTATACTATATTTATTTGTGGTGATTGGCCTCAACCACAATCTATGGCAGACTTAAGAGGGTTTTTTCAGGTTAAAAAGGATATCGACGTGGAACATGACATCATGGAATACGATGTGGTGATTGTTGGTGCAGGCCCTTCTGGCTTAGCAGCAGCCATTCGCCTCAAACAACTGGCGCATGACCATAAACAAAATTTGAGCGTCTGTGTGTTAGAAAAAGGCGCGCAGATTGGTGCACACATTATCTCCGGCGCGGTCTTAGATCCAAGAAGTCTCCAAACTCTTTTACCTGAGTCATGGGAAACCGCACCTTTATCGACACCGGTCACCGAGGATTATTTTTATCTGCTGTCGCAGCAGCATGCAATGCGCCTCCCTACCCCAAAACCCATGCGCAATGAAGGCAATTACATCATCTCCTTAGGAGAACTATGCCAATTCTTAGCCAAACAAGCCGAAGCACTTGGCTGTGAAATTTACCCAGGATTTGCAGCGAGCCAACTGCTTTTTGATGACAATCATGTGGTTACAGGCGTTGCAACCGGAGACTTGGGGGTCGATAAAAACGGCGTCAAAACCGCTAACTATCAAGCGGGCATGCATTTAAAAGCCAAGCAAACCCTGTTTGCCGAAGGATGTCGTGGTGAATTAAGCCAAGAATTGATGAAGCGATTTCAATTACGTCTCAGCTGCGATCCACAAACCTATGCCATTGGCCTGAAAGAAATATGGACCATTCCCAAGGAACAACATCGGCTTGGAACCGTATTACATACGATTGGCTGGCCACTCTCGCAAGATGTGTATGGAGGATCGTTTGTCTATCATATGGCCGGCGATAAAATTGCTTTGGGCTTGGTCGTTGGTTTGGATTATAAAAATCCTTGGTTAAATCCCTTTGGTGAGTTACAGCGGCTAAAAACCCATCCCATGCTGCGTCGTTTATTAGAGGGAGGTGAACGCATCGCATACGGTGCACGTGCGCTGAATGAAGGCGGATGGCAGTCCATGCCCAAACTCACCTTCCCCGGTGGTGTTTTGATTGGCGATGGCGCAGGATTTTTGAATGTCCCTAAAATCAAAGGGATTCATACCGCCATGCAATCAGGCATGTTAGCAGCAGAAACCACGTTTGAACTTCTCAAGCCGCAAAACGCACCCATCAATGAAAATATGGCCTACGGCGATGCGGTCAAATCGTCTTGGATAGCAGAAGAGTTGTATGCCGTACGAAATATCCGACCCGGCTTTCGCTTTGGTCTGTGGATGGGATTGGCTTTGGCAGCTTTTGAAACGTATATCACGCGCGGCAAATCTCCATGGACATTACACAACCACGCCGATCATTTGACCCTTAGCCCAGCCAAACAAGCCAAGCCTATTGCCTACCCAAATCCTGATGGCGTCTTGACCTACGATATATTGTCTTCAGTCTATTTATCCAATACATTTCATGAAGAAAACCAACCTTGTCATTTGAAGTTAAGGGATCGATCTTTAGCCATCTCCTTGAACTATCAGCAATACGCATCTCCGGAAACACGCTACTGCCCTGCTGGCGTTTATGAGATCGTCAATGGGACACATGGATTACAATTGCAAATCAACGCTCAAAACTGTCTGCATTGTAAAACCTGCGATATCAAAGATCCCGAGCAAAACATCAAATGGACTGCCCCCGAAGGGGGTGGTGGACCCAATTATGTGGGCATGTGACGCGCAATAACTGCCAATGAGGGCTCCAGGGGACTCACAAACAACGCATTAAATACCTCAGACGAGAAAGTCTGAGACATAGAGCCCTTTGGTTGAAACTGGTTCATATGTAGCAACGCTGCGCGAAAATCAGCTTCTTCTCTTTGTAATGCATCTTCATTCAAATCTGCATGGTGATCATGATTGAACGTCAATATGTCCACAAAAAACAAGCCATAGTGCAAGTCAGAGGTCATGTGACCCGCCTCATTCAACATCCTAAATTGACGTACGGTATCTTTTAAATAGTCGAGATAACGGGTTCGTATGTCAAATTTTAAATGCTGAATTTCTAACTGTAACTGCTCTTCAGATCCAAAATATCTTCGTAGTAAATTTTGATTGTAACGCACTTTTTCCGCATGCTCTGGCGCAGCCATGTCATCTGCTTTTTCAAGCCAAGACATAAAATCATTGATATGCTTTCGCTTGGCTTGGTAGACTTGCTCTTGTGCTTCCATATGGCGTATCTTTGCGTGAAACAACCTAGATCCCGTTAAGATAACATGTTGTTTTGCGTCTTCTAGTCTTTGTTTATTTGTAAAAAACATCATCAACAGATAATCCACGTAAAAGAGTATTATTGTATCACATTGAATACAATAAAAACATAAAAAAGTAACTACTCAGGTACTCCCACCGCCTAAGCCCCTCGACTTATTCGAGGGGCTTAGGCGAGTAGTTACAAAAAAAGGGGTAAAAAGGCTACGTGTATAGAGTCACGGCTGGCCATTAAAAAACAGCACATTGTTCGAGCCTGATGTATCGTCTCAAAAATTAGAAAAAAACAAAGCAAACCTATGATAAAGTTCAATATGGAACGCAGTAACTCCCCACGTCATCCCGAGCGCAGCGAGGGATTGTAAGTCTCAAATTTAG
>CAZVEH010000036.1:0-21935 GCA_964625775.1 uncultured Legionella sp.
TGTGCCACACGACAGGAGATCCCTCGCTGCGCTCGGGATGACGTGGGGAGTTACCGGGATCTACAGGGGGAAATCATGCTTTGATTAGGTTGAAGCGAATTTGGTTATTGCAGCTCAGGATGGACTTCATCTTCAAACTTGCTCATCGCTTTGCCCTAGAAATAGATTCCCGCCTACGCGGGAATGATACAATTAAAACATTGTGAGTGTTTTTATAACCAAAATGCCAAGCGATATACACGATTGAAATCCCCAGTGTGCACTGCATTTGAGAGTCATACGCTGGGGTTTGTGGGATCAACTTGAGCTTGCTTGTTTTAACCTTTCTAGCAGAAATTGAAGAATGGCATTTTCTTCTTCGGGTTGCAGGGTATGTGATTGGATTAATTCACAGCTGAAAGTGACGAATTGCTTTATTTTTTCTTCTTCACTCAGTGCGGCATCGTCATATATGTGCTGATATTTTTCATTCATCATCACGATCGTGGCTTTGAGCTGTGCTTCAGACACCCTGGGTTTGTTGTTAGAAAATCCTTGTTCTTTGGAGATATTCTGTAGTTTGTTCTGCAAATCTTTTAAAGCTGCTGGGGAGGTTGCTGGCTCCTGAGGGTCGACGGTGATTGAGCTTGATGTACAGTAGAGTGCCAGTATCGCGGGCAGCATATGCGGATTGATGTTGTCTAACTCTTGTAATCCGGATTGATCGATGATGCTGACCTCTGCGTCACGACTCCAAGTAAAGAGGGGTCTGGATAACTCGGCAAGCACGTGCCAAGAGTTTTTTGCATAAAAAGTATGCTTGGTTCCAAACATATTAGACCATCCTACCAGTAAGGGTCTTTTGCTATCTTTAGCGTATAAGTGAAGATGTTGCAACTGTCTGGTTTTAGAATTTTCAGTTAGCACCAGCCGAGCGATGATGGTTTGGTTGAGATCCAATATATCAAATGCGATACCCGTCCATGGCGAGGCCGCTGTGAATCTCACATATAATTGTGGCTGATCAGCTGCATCAACATAAACATAGGTGCCCCCTTTTTTAGGCACCAAGCTTAACTCACCCAAGGGTTGGTCGTGAGCTGTGACTTTAAAACAGCCGCCTGGACAATGGGTATTGGTTTTGATGTGAAAAGTATCTGGCACACTCCCCGACTCAATGGCTGATGTGAGCGTGGCGTACGCCAAGCCAACAGAAAAAAGAAGTGCACGGACGATAGTTTTTATCACGTTTGAATGCCTTTAGTAGATGTGTTGGTCAAAAATTATACCTAAATTGGCTGTCCAGGTAAATAGCTTGAAGATCCCGTTACTGAAAATTTGACAGTTGCTGCAAAATTTTCTATCATTGCCAGCTTACAAAAACGCTATGAGTGGTTTATTATGAAACGTACTTTCCAACCCAGTAATTTAAAGCGCAAACGTGATCATGGTTTTCGCGCGCGTATGGCGACTCGCAGCGGTCGTTTGGTGATCAAACGCCGTCGTGCAAAAGGGCGTAAACGATTAACTGCTTAGTGAATGAGTTTTCGCAGTCGCGGCGACTGCTCAAAAAAACCGATTATGACTATGTGTTTCACCAGGCTAAAAAAGTGGTAAGCCCGCATTTTATATTCTTATATCGTGATAATGCCATAGGACATGCTCGACTTGGTATGGCATTGTCAAAAAAAGTAATTGCCAAAGCGCATGACCGCTCGCGACTCAAACGCTTGATTCGTGAAACCTTTCGTATCAATCATCGCTTGCCTGTCGTGGATGTGATTGTGTTGGCAAGATCGGGCGTGGCCAAAGCGCAAAACTCAGAGTTGATAGCAGGGTTACAGCATATCTGGTCGACATTATGAGCCTGATCGCGCTTGAACTACAAAGCAAAATCAAGCAAGGCATGCGTTGGGTTTCTTGGCTTTTACATGGTCTGATGCGCGGGTTGATTCGCAGCTACCAATGGGTGATCAGCCCGCTCTTGCCGGTGAGTTGTCGCTTTTATCCCAGTTGTTCAGAGTATGCGTTGGCTGCTGTAGAGCACTATGGTTTGAAGAAAGGCATATGGAAAGCCATGGGACGCTTACTGCGTTGTCATCCATGGGCGAATGGTGGATTTGATCCTGTTTTACCTAATAAAGAGAATTGTTGATGGATATTAAACGCGTGGTTTTATACGGAGCGCTTGCGCTGGTAGGGTATTTCCTATGGATGAACTGGCAAATAGACTATCCGCCGGTATCTGAGGCCACACAAGTAGTGTCTTATTCTGCAGATACTGCAACGGAAACCCGATTGTTGCCCACCATGAATGCCAGCAGTCATGGTACGATGATTCCTATAGAAGACCAGACCCTGTCTGCAAACACTGAAAATTCAGGTCAACGCGTTTATGTCAAAACTGATGTGTTAAATGTGGCCATTGACTTGAAGCATGGTGATATTGTGAATGCACAGCTGCTCACCTATCCTGAATCAGCTGATCCCCAAAGCAAACCATTCACGCTGTTGCAAGATAATCCGGCCATGCAATACGTGGCGGACAGCAGCTTGGTGATTGTGCAAGATCATAAAATCGCTACGGTAGATGTACCTTTCACCAGCAGCGCTCAAAATTATGAATTAGCAACTGACCAAGATAACGTTACGGTGAGTTTGACCGGTGAAACAAAAGATGGATTGTTGGTGACCAAGCAGTTTGTCTTCAAACGTGGCTCCTATTTGATTGATATGACCTATCAATTAAATAATCAAGGCACTACGTCTTGGACGGGGTATTTAAATACACAGTTTTTGCGCTCGTCTCCTAAAGAAGACAAAACCAGTGTGTTTCATATGGGGTCGTTTACGGGGGCTTCTTATTCTGTTCCTGGGCATCATCGCTATAAGAAATTAAGCTTTAAAGATATGGCGAAAAGCAATTTGGATGTAGAAACCAGCGGTGGTTGGATTGCCATGCAACAGCATTATTTTTTAAGTGCTTGGATTCCTGCGGCTGACAGCAAACATCGTTTTTATACACGTGCTGTGGATCAAGATTATACCATTGGTCAGGTCAGTGCGCCGATTGTGGTGGCACCGCAACAGCCACAAACCATCACCACCCAGCTTTATTTGGGTCCTGAAGTCACCGACGTGCTGAAAGGCATTGCCCCAGGGTTAGATTTGACCGTGGATTATGGATGGTTGTGGTTTATTTCTCAATTATTGTTTTCTGTGATGAAGGGCATATACTCTTTCATCGGGAATTGGGGCTGGTCGATTGTCCTGGTGACGATGCTGATAAAACTGGTGTTTTACCGCTTGCAAGCAGCCAATTTCAAGTCGATGGCTAATATGCGCAAATTACAACCAAAAATTGCAGCATTGCGTGAACGCCATGGTTCAGACAAAGCGAAAATTTCTCAGGCAACCATGGAACTTTACCGTCAAGAAAAGGTAAATCCCTTGGGCGGCTGTTTGCCGATTTTAATCCAAATCCCAGTGTTTATTGCCTTGTATTGGGTGTTGATTGAGAGTGTGGAATTGCGCCATGCGCCATTTATGTTATGGATTTCTGACTTATCTGCAGCCGATCCTTATCATATATTGCCGGTGATCATGGGTGTGACGATGTTGATCCAACAAAAATTGAATCCCGCACCACCGGACCCAATGCAAGCCAAAATCATGATGTTTCTGCCGGTAGTGTTTACGATTATGTTTTTGAACTTTCCTGCGGGCCTCGTATTATATTGGATTGTGAACAATACGTTATCTATTCTGCAGCAATGGCATATCACGCGAAAATTTGGCGGAGATACCGCACCTGCTAAAAAAGCTGTGCAGTGAATGCTGTAACTACCATTGTTGCGATTGCTACGCCACCCGGTCGGGGTGGCGTTGGAATCGTGCGGGTGTCAGGCCCTGATGCCCTATCTCTGGCGTTACGTATCACCAAACGCCAGAGCTTTACCCCCCGTCTTGCACAGTTTTCTTCCTTTTATACGTCTGAAGATCTTATCTTAGACCAAGGTATTGTGTTGTATTTTCAAGCCCCACATTCTTTTACCGGCGAGGACGTGATTGAGTTTCAAGGTCACGGATCTCCTGTGGTCATGGATGTGCTGGTCAAAGAATTATTGGGCTGCGGTGCTAAGCTCGCAAATCCCGGTGAGTTTTCACTACGCGCTTTTTTAAACGATAAAATGGACTTGGCTCAAGCAGAGGCGATTGCTGATTTGATTCACGCACAGTCTGCTTCTTCTGCCCGTATGGCCATGCGTTCGTTGCAAGGTGACTTCTCAAAGCGGATTTCTGTTTTAAATGAGCAGCTGATTCAATTGCGTTTATATGTTGAAGCGGCTTTGGATTTTCCTGAGGAAGATTTAGATTTTTTGAATGATGGGAAAATTGCCTCGAGATTGGCCGATATTCAAAAGGAATTGGCTGATATTCGTGCGCTTGCTGCACAGGGCGCTATGATGCGCGAAGGATTAACCGTGGTAATTGCTGGACGTCCCAATGCGGGTAAATCCACTCTGATGAATGCGTTGGCCAAAAGAGATGTGGCGATCGTGACGGATATTCCGGGTACCACTCGGGATGTGATGCGGGAAGCTATTTTACTAGATGATATCCCGGTACAGTTGATAGATACCGCAGGTTTAAGAGACAGCTCCGATGTGGTAGAGCAAGAAGGGATCAAACGTGCTTGGGCGGAATTAAGTCGCGCAGATTGTGTGGTGATGGTGATTGATTATACTGATGATAATTGCCACGAGGAACTCAATTTGCAAATTAAATCAGCACTTCCTGATCAAATTCCTATAATTTTAGTGTATAATAAGGTCGATAAGATCGGGGAGTCGGCTAGAAAAGAAGGTACAGCACTGTATGTATCTTTAAAAAATGAGGATGGATTGGCGTTTTTAAAGGATGAAATCAAAGCGGTGGTGGGTTATCAACCGCAAGAAGGCCAATTTTTAGCTAGAAGACGGCATTTGGATGCACTCGATCAGGCGGCGCACTTGTTACAGGAAGGTGCGACATTATTATTTTCGCATCGAGCAGGAGAGCTCTTAGCGGAAGATCTGCGCTTAGCGCATGCCGCATTAGGAGAAATCACGGGTGAATTTTCGTCCGATGATTTACTCGGTGTGATTTTTTCAAGTTTTTGTATTGGAAAATGAGCGGGCTAACGTTGTGAGGTGTTGTGATGGCCGATTTGAGTTTTTTTGATTATAAAAAAACTGTCTTAGCAGAATATACAGCTGCTAAATCAGTAACACCCTTTGATAAGCTCACTGATACGGAGTTTTATAGCTTGTCGTTTCATAACCGCACGATGTTTGAGTTAGAATATCAGTTACTAGAAACTGTATTAAAAACAAAACACTTACCTCAGCGTTTTGAGCTGGAAGCTGCTTACTATTTAGAAACCCTTGCGCATTTTTTGGCGCGAGATGCCAGGATTGCTGGAAACACGGCTGAAGAGGCTAAGTATTTAGGTAAAATTAAAGCGTTTGCAACAGTTTCTGCTGTACCAATGCCGAGTACCGAAACAGAATTTCGAAAATCGCTGAATCAATTCTATCAGGATTGCAGTGATTTTCTATCGACGCCATTTCATGTGTCTAAAGTGATTACTCTTTTGTCCTATCTCAATCTTTATCGACTATTGACATTGTTTTCACGCTTAAGTTGTAAGTCTTTTTGGACTTTGGCGCAAGACAATCATTGGATAGATGCTAATAATCACTTATTAGGTCGACCTATCAATCGCAGTATCTTAGATAATACGGCAGATCTGTTTAATTTCTTAAGTGTGTCACTATTTGCCTTACGTTTGGTGGCTCATCTTTCTATGATCGTAAAGCATGCCACATCGCAAAGAGAGGGCGAGAAAGACATTCATTCTGGGCTGCGCGCTTTTCAGGAGTTTTATGTGCGGATGGCGCATATCATGAATGACATCGTTTGGCTCATCATTAATTTTTTGACCAATTATCCTTCGTTATCGGGTATTTCTGACCCTCTGGCCAACACGTTGCTTGTGTGTACTTTGGTTTATGACAGTTTATCCTTGGTTGCGCTATGGTATGTGAAAGAAAAAGAGTGGTTTGCACAACATCAAGCTTTGATAGGCTGGAAGAGCAAAGGTAATGCGAACCTAAATAGGGATGAGATGACCCTTACAGATCTAAACATCGTTCTGTTGAAAGATCTGCGGTTTGAAATGCGTGTGAAATACGCTTTTTCAATTCTTGCTGGGTTATCTATCATGACGTCTTATCTTTTGGTGTTGGCTTTGGCTTCTCCAGCGGTATCTACCCTTGGATTTTTCATGTGTGTTGTAGGATTTGGCATGTATGCCAGCGCGGATGATTTTGCAGCTTGGATGCGTGCTTTATTCGGTGAAATGAAGATCGAAAACGAAGCACAACAAGCTCAAACTGCCTTTTTCAGCACTTGGTCAAAGTCCACGTTTACGCCTTTGTTGATGGTTGGTTTGGTGACCGTCAGTTGGGAGCTGGCGCTGCTGGCTATGGTGGCTGTAGCAGTTCGACCCTATATCCCAAAATGGGAGTCTTCTGTGGCTAACCAGACAACAGGACATGAAAGCAGCGAGCATGGGTTATTGTCAGTTGAAGACTCTTTATCTCTGAGTTTTTGATCCCCTTCTTCGCATGCGTTGAGAGGGAGCATTATTTTTGCCAATCCAGTGCCAATTGATAGAGGTCATTCTTTGAGTCTTGACTGATGGTTGCTGCCAAATGAACGGCTTGCTTTAGGGGTAGCTCTTTGAGGAGTATGCCTAAAACTCGGGCGCCTTCATATTGGGATTGTGTTACTTCGCGCGGCGGGATGATCAAAACAAATTCACCTTTGGCATGCGCCGCATCTGCGGCAAGCCATGCTTTGACCGTGGAGATGGGGCCCTGCACGAATCGCTCAAATGCTTTGGTGAGCTCTTTGGCCAAGACCAATTCGCAGGCGTCACCAAACACTGCGCCTATATCCTCTAAACACGCATGGATGCGATGCGTCGATTCATAAAAGACCAATGTATGATTGACAAGGAGGAGCGATGTGAGCTTTTCTTGCCTTGCCTTGGTTTTGGCGGGTAGAAAGCCAAAAAAACTGACCGTGTCACAAGGAACACCTGCAGCAGATAATGCAGTGACTAGGGCGCAGGGCCCAGGGATAGGGACGACGAGTATGTGGGCTTGGCGTGCTGCAAGCACCAAGGGATAACCGGGGTCGGAAATCAAAGGCGTTCCTGCATCTGAAATCAAAGCAAAAGATTGACCATTCACCAATGCCTCTACAATAGAGGCCGTTTTGGTGCCTTCATTGTGCGCGTGAAATGATACCAACGGCTTTTTGATGCCTAAATGGTTGAGGAGTTGTTGCGAATGACGGGTGTCTTCGCTGAGAATCGTATCAACGGTTTGTAAGGTTCGAATGGCTCGCATACTGATGTCATCCAGATGACCAATGGGTGTGGCTACAATATAGAGTACACCGGTTTTACTTGCTGAACTTGGGATCATAGTTTATCCTTTTGCGTCCGCCGAGTTTTCACAATTGGCGATGAACGTTACTTTACCGTAGGTTGATAGTCATGCACCTTAGATTACGTAGTGTATTAAAAGTAAAAGCGCTGATAGTGGTGTCTTGCATATTTTTTTTGACTCATTGTACACGAATAGTACCAGATAGTCATTTCAATCAGCAAAAATTGGCAAGTCCTTATACCATGCCTGCTTCTGCCTATCTTGCAATGGCGAACAATCAGACGGGTACAGACAAACAAGCGTTGCTGCTCATGGCCGCTGGTCGTGCGATTTACGAAGGCCAATGGCGCTATGGAATGACTATCATCAACCAAGCCGGATCTGTGACGGGGGAGTTGGCGGATGAAAAAAGTCTGTTATTGGCTAAAATTGATTTGATTCGTGACCAACCTAATTTGACTATCGCGAAATTGGCATCGATTAAAAACTTGAGTCGTTTGTCCGTATTTCATCAGGTACAATATCACGATATGTTGGCGTACGCTTATCAGGCTACCGGCGCATTAGTAGAAGCAGTTGTTGAACGAATTAAACTAGAGTTTTTACTGCCAGATGAACAAGCGAAAGCCAATAATCGACGTGCTCTGTGGCTGTCCTTGACTAAATTATCCCGACCAGAATTAGATACTTTGGCAGCTGAATCTGACGCCAACAGCGTATTACAAGGTTGGATTGCTTTGGCAGAGATTTCACGCAAACATTATAATGCCCCCCAAGACATGATCGATGATTTGCATCAATGGCAAGACTCATATCCAGATCATCCGGCACAGCATATTTTGCCCTCTCATCTAGAAAAAGTTGAGTCACATTTATTTGCTACTCCTAGACATATGGCCCTGATGCTGCCTTTGACTGGCCCTTTGGCGGGTCCAGGGCACGCTATCGAGGATGGTTTCATGGAAGCTTACCAAACCAGTGGCCAGCAATCCCGTGTGTCAGTGAAAGTCTATAACACCGATCAAGCTAATATTGCTTCTGTGTACCAGCAGGCATTAGAAGAAGGTGCAGATTATGTGGTTGGGCCTTTGACCAAACCGGATGTGGCTGTAGTTGCTAAAATGCAACATCCAGTGCCTACGATTTTATTAAATGATGCAGATCGGGTTTCAGATGCTTTTGCCTTTCAATTTGGATTATCGCCTGCTAATGAAGCGCGACAAGTTGCAGCTCGAGCACGTAAATCTGGCTATTCCAGAGCCTTGATCATTGCTCCTGCAGGTGCTTGGGGAACCGATGTGGTGCATGCATTTGTGGCCCAATGGACAACAAATGGAGGTCAAGTCACCGAAACGTGGCAATATACGCCTGAGCTTGATCTCAGCACGGGAATCCGCCAATTATTGCATGCGTCCGAAAGTGCCGCTCGTGTACGACCGAAAAAAACTGATCGCTCAAGTGCCGACAATACCTATAAGCGTCGACAAGATTTTGATGTGATTATTTTGATTGCTTATCCTTCTATAGCGCGGCAAATCATGCCATTGCTGCGTTATTATTTTGCAGGAGATGTGCCAGTCTTTGCAACATCAGCGGTGTATTCAGGCATAGAAAATACAGGCAAGGACCGCGATTTGAATGGCCTTATTTTCTCTGACATGCCATGGGTCTTTCGTCATCGTCAGCTCGGTCAGCAGCACCATTGGTCTGAACAATTAAACAGTTATAATCGCTTATACGCGTTGGGTCTGGATAGCTATATGCTGGCTAATCAATTGAATCACTTGATGCTGTTTCCCGCTGTGGGGATCACTGACAAATCTGGCGTGATTTATTTGACCAAAAATCATAAATTAACCAGAATTTTGGTGTTTGGACAATTTAGACAAGGAGTTGCTCACCTTTTAGGCTCAGAGCAAGATAAATCGATACTTTGAGTCGATATTCATTTACATCACCCTGATAAATGTAGTAAAATAGAACATATAGTTTTTTATATGTATGTTTTTGCGTAAAATCAATGATGCAGTGCAATATCCAGCGATTAAGGGTGATGTGAATGAGTGCTTCCGCAGCAGAAATGGAGAAAATGCAGCTTTTGCTGAGCGGTTTAACGCCTGGGCATCATTCGATCGCTGATATTCGCGAACATCTTGACTTTTTGGTACCCACACACGCGATTCCTCGCTCATTTGACAATGCCGTGCTATTCAACACAGATATATTTCGTTCTGATGCCCTTAATCAAGTGGATGAGTTACTAGCCTATTACAGCGAAGCTGGGCGAGTGCTGGGCAATCATGATGCTGAACAAAATGAAAAAGATCTCATATGGGCTGCCTTGCAATTATATGCTCGTTTGCAAGCTATTCATCATGATGTTGGTTTGGTACTGGAACCCAAAACTGAGTACGCACTGTGCTTAGAAAAATTGCAGGCCTGCCAAAAGTTGTTGACAAAAAATAGCTCTGCTCAATCGGCTCAGCAAGTTGGCGCACTGTTCGCCTACGCTACGGCAAATGCTGGTCTCAGGGATGGGTGGGAAGAATTTGTAGCGTGTTTTATTGATCTGCGACAATGGGAATCCTTTTTTGCTTGGTTTATCAATCAAATCGACAAGCGCAATGAAACCCGTTTGTTTTGGGTGTGGGGTCGACCCAATGTGGATTTGGTTCTGGGATGGCTGGGTCAAAAAGAAGCACAGGAACGTTTGGCCGCAACCAAATTTATTCCAGGACATATTTCTTGGGCTTTGTACGCCTTCCGTGGAACTTTGTTTTTCTTAAAATACATGCACAAACGCTTGAACGATCCCAAATGGTTAAAAGCAACGAATGCGTTGTCCCCAGAGGAGCGTGCAAGCTATCGCGCTCTTTACATCAAAGCCTATTGGGACGTATATAAATATCGTATTCTGAACGATTATGTTTGGGGTGCATTCAATTTGGTTTGCTATGGCTGGTGGACAGGATGGGCGGGAGATGCTTGCACCAGTTTATTATTATGTATGGATATTTATCTAACAAATTTGAACTTTGCTGAAGCCAAAATACAGCATAGGACCATTCAAGAAAGGCATGAGCTACGATTAACTGAATTGTTAAATAGCATGGAAAAAATTGTAGGGTATAGGGTTTCTGCTTTATCGAGGGAGGCGGTCAAAGGCTTTCTTGAAGAATGTGGGCAGAAGCTTTCTACGCGCGTTCTTCAACAGGAGTCTTTGACCCCAGAGGAACAAGCGTTTAGGGAACTGGTTGGGGATTGGTTAAAAGTAGAGCGTGTTCAGCGAGAGCATCAGAAAAAATGGCAGAAAAAAAGTCAGTTTCTTGAGTATGATTGCATCTATGCCAAAGCCTTGTTGTTTGCATTTTTAATTTGTGTTTCTATACTGATGCCTGGTTTGTGGTCGATTTCCCTGAACCTGTTGTTGAGTTCAAGCGGGACAGTTTTGTGTATGGCATTGACCATTTTTTACCGCACAGCCCGTGTAGAATTAAAAGTAAGCCAGAGTCAACAAGATATCCGCGATTTGCGACAGCAAGAACAACAGTGCTTCTACCAGTTTGTTACATGGCAAAGCAAGAACTCTTCAGCGGCGTGTGTGACCGGAGCTATGCAAGATTTGTATTTGGATTTGGTCAAAGTGGGCCGGAAAATTAACTTTGAGAATGATTTGATTCAGTATGAGCGGTTGGAATTGGCGCGGACTACTTTGTTGCGGGTCTTGATTCCCACTTTGATCGGTTTGACATCGGTCTATTTGACTGCAACACTACCAATTTATGGGCTTGTATTAGCATTTTCTGCCTTATTGGCTTATGCGTTAGATGTGTTTGTGCGTCAGTATAAACCTGCTGAATTGCAAGCATCCACTACCCTAAATGACACTGATTATCGACAGTTTTGTCAACGCCCTAGAGTATTTGGTCGGTATGCCGATGGGTTGTTTGCCCAACCAGATTGCCAATCATCGCATGAAGAGTCTGCGGCTTTAGTGCATACGGTATCTTGAGTGGCGTCACCCTCAGCAAGCGTGTGATCTGATCCGTGGGAGCCCCATCCCTTGTTTTGTGTGCGGGAAAAGAGTCAGATGACATTTCATCGTTGATTATAGGTAACTGGCTGGAATTCATGTATAATATCACTCAAATATTGAACAGACTATCTCATGAATCTAGATAAACAGTACGATGTGATCATTGTTGGCGGTGGGCATGCAGGTACGGAAGCGGCTTTGGCGTCAGCACGTATGGGTGCTCACACTCTTTTATTGACACACAATATGGATTTGTTGGGTCAAATGTCCTGTAATCCTGCTATTGGGGGGATTGGCAAAGGACATTTGGTCAAAGAAATTGATGCCTTGGATGGTGCCATGGCGCGTGCCGCGGATGCTGCAGGTATTCAATTTCGAATTTTAAATGCCTCCAAAGGCCCTGCCGTGCGTGCGACTCGAGCGCAAGCTGACCGTGTTTTATATCGCCAAGCCATTCGTCATATTCTGCAAACACAACCTAATTTAACACTCTTTCAACAAGCAGTGGATGATGTGTTGGTGGAAGGTAATCGTGTAACGGGTGTTGTGACGCAAATGGGTTTAACCTTGCGCGCGCATGCTGTTGTGCTGACCGTTGGTACCTTTTTGGGCGGTAAGATTCATGTCGGTATGAATCAATACCCTGGTGGTCGTGCTGGTGATCCGCCCGCTGTTGCTTTGGCGCAACGCTTGCGCGAACTCGATTTGCCGGTGGGTCGGTTGAAAACGGGTACACCCCCGCGTATTGACGGTCGAAGCTTAGATTATACACAAATGACTGAGCAGCCCGGTGATGAGCCTGTGCCTGTGTTTTCATATTTGGGCAAGAGAGAGCATCACCCACAACAGGTGCCGTGTTTTATCACTCATACGACGGAACGCACGCACGACATTATTCGTCAAAATCTACATCAATCTCCTATGTATGCTGGTGTTATAGAGGGCGTGGGGCCTCGTTATTGTCCCTCCATTGAAGACAAAGTTGTGCGTTTTGCTGAGAAACTGTCGCATCAAATTTTTGTAGAGCCAGAAGGGCTCACGACACACGAAATGTACCCGAACGGGATTTCAACGAGCTTGCCGTTTGAAGTGCAGGTACAATTTGTACGAACTTTGCGTGGATTTGAGCAGGCACATATTACGCGACCTGGGTATGCCATTGAGTATGATTATTTTGATCCGCGTGGATTGACCCCTTATCTTCAAACCAAAGCCTTTGTAAATTTGTTTTTTGCAGGGCAAATCAACGGTACTACTGGGTATGAAGAAGCCGCTGCACAGGGGTTAATTGCAGGAATGAATGCTGCTTTATGGGTGAAAGATCAGCCTTTGTGGAGCCCACGCCGCGATGAAGCTTATGTCGGTGTTTTGATAGATGATTTGATCACACGTGGCACTCAAGAACCCTACCGCATGTTTACGTCTCGGGCAGAATATCGCTTGCTGCTGCGCGAGGATAATGCGGATTTACGTTTGACAGAAATTGGTCGTCATTTGGGATTGGTGGGCGAAGAGCGTTGGCAGGTTTTTTCGGAAAAGCGAGAGATGATTGAGCGGTTGAATGGGCAATTGCAAGACACATGGGTCCGTGTAGGACATAATCAGGCTTTGCAAGGTACACTAGAAACTCCGTTTCAACATGATTGTCGCGCAATAGATGCTTTGAAACGACCAGAACTACATTACCAAGATTTGCAAAAACTAGGCGATTTGAATTTACCCGATGTGTGTGAGGCTGTGGCCCAACAAGTTGAGATTCAAGCCAAATATCATGGATATATTGAACGACAGCGTTCAGATATCGTGCGCATGGAAAAACACGAGAACACGCAATTGCCGCTTGATATAGATTATCATAACGTTTCAGGGTTATCGGCTGAAATGGTGCAAAAACTTACCCAGATAAAGCCGCGAACGCTGGCACAAGCTGGGCGTATCTCTGGCGTCACTCCTGCAGCGTTATCTTTGTTGTTGGTGTATATCAAAAAACAACGATTGTTGGCCGTATGACGTCTGATCACAACAAGGTGGTTTTGGCATTAAGAGCTGGCATTGCTTCTACGGCCTTGCACCAAGATTTGGAGGCATTGACCCAAGCCTGTTTTGCTTATTTGACCCTGTTACATAAATGGAACGGTGCCTATAATTTGACGGCAGTACGCTCTATGGAAGATATGGTAAGCAGACATATTTTGGATAGCCTGGCTATCTTGCCATGGGTGGAAGGCAACCGTGTTTTGGATGTGGGCACAGGTGCAGGATTGCCCGGGATTCCTCTGGCGTTGGCATGCCCAGATAAACACGTAGTGTTGTTAGACAGCAATGGCAAAAAAACACGATTCTTGTCGGAAGTACAACGAGCATTACATTTATCTAACGTTGAAATTGTGCAATCTCGGGTTGAACACTATCAGCCTGCATTGCCTTTTGATACCGTGGTGAGTCGCGCTTTTTCTGATATGCAGAGTATGTTGGAACAAACCAAACATTTGCTGGCACCTGGAGGGCAATGGGTTGCAATGAAAGGCTCGCAGGTTAACTTAGAATTGTCATCTTTAGCGTCCGAATACCGTATTGAGTCTTATTCGCTGGCCGGGGTTGAAGGTGAGCGTTGTTGTGTCATTATCGACTATAAATGAGGTTTATCATGGCCAAAATCATCGCCATTGCAAATCAAAAAGGAGGCGTGGGTAAAACCACCACGTCGATTAATTTAGCGGCATCCTTAAAAGCCAGGGAACAATCAGTGTTGTTGATCGACCTCGATCCGCAAGGCTCTGCCACTTTGGGTTCTGGTGTAGATAAACATAGTTTGGCGTATTCAACCAATGATGTTTTGCTGCATGATTGCACGGCTGAACAAGCTTGTTTGAGCGTAGGAAATGGGTTTGATCTGATTCCTGCGAATGGTGATTTGACCGTAGCGGAAGTCAGTTTGATGTCACGTGTAAACCGTGAAGGATTTTTATCTCGAGCCTTATTGCCCTTGAAAAATCGATATGATTATATACTGATTGATTGTCCGCCTGCTTTAAACACATTGACCTTGAATGCATTGATGGCGGCCGACTCGGTATTGATTCCAATGCAATGTGAGTATTTTGCAATGGAAGGATTGGTGGCTTTGCTGAGCACGATTGAACAAGTTCAGGCATCCATTAATCCGCGCTTAACCCTTGAGGGGGTGTTGCGAACGATGTATGATGCTCGCAGCCGGCTATGTTCGGAAATATCCAAACAATTGCAAGAACATTTTGCAGATAAAGTGTACCGATCGGTGATCCCGCGTAATGTACGTTTGGCTGAAGCACCGAGTCATGGATTATCTGCGTTGCAATACGATAAAAACTCTATAGGCGCTGCAGCCTATATGGTGTTGGCTTCAGAATTGATCAATCGGCAAGAGGTGACGGTATGAAGCACAAACGTAGCAGTCTAGGACGAAATTTATCGGCCTTACTAGGTGATTCGGCAATACAAATCAAGCCTGATACGCCGTTGCTTGCGCATTCTCATATTGAACAACGACCTATCACCAGCTTAGTACCAGGACAATATCAACCACGCAGGGTATTTGATGACGCATCCCTTGCTGAATTGGCGCATTCGATTCAGACGCAAGGCTTACTTCAACCTTTGGTTGTTCGTGAATTGAAGCCCGGCCAATACGAAATCATTGCCGGGGAGCGACGTTGGCGTGCGTGTCAGGTAGCTGGCTTGACTGACATTCCAGTTTTGATTCGTCAAGTGGATGATAAAACTGCGATTGCACTTGCCTTGGTTGAAAATTTACAACGAGAAGATTTGACCGTATTAGATCAAGCAAGGGCCATGCAGCGTTTATTGACGGAGTTTGACCTGACTCATCAACAAATCGCAGTATTGTTGTCTAAGTCTCGGACCGCTGTGTCCAATTATTTACGTTTGCTGCATTTAACCTCAGAAGTGCAAGCTTTTCTTGAAAAAGGCAGTTTGGACATGGGGCATGCGCGTTGTTTATTACCCCTGACCGCAGCGCAGCAAAATCAAGTGGCGGCTATGGTGGTTACCAAAGGCCTGTCGGTGCGTGAAACAGAACGTTTGGTCAATAATCTGAAGGCAGATAAGCCCGTTGTGGCCAAGCCTAAATTAGAATGCCCCCCCATGTTACAACCGAAATTAGATGCCCTGGCACAACGCTTAGAAACCGCTGTCACCCTAAAACCAAAACCAGGGTCTTCAGGACAGGGTACCTTGGTGATCCATTACCCGGATTTAGCAGTGTTGGATAAAATTATGGCTCATATATTGGATTAAGAATGCCGAGAAAGTGCCTGCAGAGCTGATGGCTTAAAAAACAATATAGCAACAGGATGGAACTGTGTCGCAGGTAGAGGGATCAAAAGCAGAATGCATCGCGCGAGATTATTTGTTAAGTCAGGGATTGCAGTGGCGAGCCAGCAATTTTCGCTCTCGAGTGGGTGAAATAGACTTAATCATGCAGGACGGACACGAGGTGGTTTTTGTAGAAGTAAGAGCGCGGCGCTCAGCTACATATGGTGGTGCGGTAGAAAGTATTACCTACGCCAAACGTCAAAAAATAATCAAAACAGCTATGTTATATTTACAACAATATAAGTTATACGATCGATATGTGGGTCGATTTGATGTGTTGGCTTTACAGGGTCAGCCACCGACCATCCATTGGATCAAACATGCATTTGAAATGGATCAATAGATATCATGATTGACTTAAATGAACGTGTCAGAGCTTTATTTACCCAGGATATTGAAGCCAAAATTGCGCTGGTAGATATGGTTTCTGAGGTGATTGCCACAGCAGGACAACGTCTGGTAGATTGTTTGCTGGCTGATGGAAAAATGTTTATCGCGGGTAACGGTGGGTCGACCGCAAATTGCCTGCATTTTTCAGCAGCGATGCTGAATCGTTTCGAAGTAGAGCGTCCTACTTTACCCGTGATTCATTTGATGGGAGACGTGTCTGCGTTGACTGCGGTAGCGCATGATGGTCATTTTGATCAGGTGTTCGCACGTCATATCCAAGCGTTAGGTCAGCCCAATGATGTCGTGATTGTGTTAACCACCACTGGGCATTCTAAAAGTATGTCTCAACTGGTATCTGCGGCGCATGATAAACAACTTGATGTGATTGCATTAACAGGTAGAGACGGTGGTAGTTTGGCGGGTCAACTTAGACCAACCGACATTGAACTACGCATCCCTGGAGAGCATGCTGCGCGCATACGAGAGACTCACTTATTTATATTACATTGTTTCTGTGACTTGATTGATCGATCTTTGTTTGGGGCTGAGCATAGTTGAGGGTAAAAAAATGAAAATAAAAATGAAATGGATAGTTTTGGCTTTACTCAGTAGTTTGATGACCGGATGTGTGGTGGCCATGGTGGCGAGTGCAAGTAGCCTAATGGTATACGATCGTCGTAGTGTGCGTATGATAGAAAAAGACGTTAGAATTTTCCATGTGGTACACACGGCCATTGTAACTGATCCTAATTTTAAAGGGTCTCGTGTAAAAGTCAGTGTGTATCAGCAAGCGGTTTTGTTATTGGGGCAGGTCAACGCAACGTCATTAAAATCTTTGGCTGAAGAAGTTGCACAAACCACACCGAATGTGCGACGTGTGTATAACAAGCTGACCATTGAATCGCCCATTGATATTGAGCAACAAAGCACGGATGCGTGGATAACCAGCCAAGTACGCAGTCGTATGTTGACTAAAAAAGATTTGGAATCTGGCTCTATTCAAATCAATACTGAAAATGGCGTGGTTTATTTGACAGGGGTTGTGACGCCTGATCAAGCTGATTTGGCAGTGAGCGCTGCAAGAAAAGTCAATGGCGTGCGTCAAGTCGTGAAAATGTTTCAGTATATACGTTGATTGAGGCCTATGATGGAAGTAAAAAAATGGTATCGTGTGCTAACGATTGTTCTATGCCTAGGTATGACTGCATGTGTTTCAGATATTTGGACCGGCGCGAATATCATCTATGATCGCCATACCTTATATCGAAAAATAACTGATTTTCAATTGGGATCGAGTGCTAACCGCGCTTTGTACATAGACCAGCGCTTTAAATGTGCATCTTGTTCTATTGAAGTTGCAGTGTTTCACCGCGATATCCTGATGACAGGCCATGTACCTACACAGGAATTACGACGCGAAGCCACAGCGCGCATCAAAGCCATTCCTGGTAAAAGACGTTTTTACGATGAATTGGCGGTGTTCAATGGCGTAAGCGATCCCATTTTAGACAGTTGGATTACCGCAAAAATTCGTTCAGAAATGGTAACAGATGCCACGATTGATCCCAATCAATTTAAAATTGTAACGTCCGATCGTGTTGTGTATCTGATGGGAGATGTCATACCAGAGCAGGCTGAAAAAGTAATCAGTTTCGCTCGTCAATGGAACGAGGTCAAACGTGTGGTGACGTTATTTCAATATTATCATTTGAGCAATAAAGCCTAATATATAGGTAAGATGATGGGTATCTGCCTCACCCCACCAGAACCGTTCGGCCTGAGGAGGATGCGTAGCATCTGTCTCGAAGGCTTACTTTCAAATGCATCATCCTTCGAGACACCGCAAAAGCTGCTCCTCAGTGCGCACGGGTGAGTAATTCCAGCATGTTGAGTGTCATATTACTCAATAATTAAGGCATCAGTACAGTATTTATGTGCTAACCTTGTCTTTTGTGTTAAAATATAAGACTAAATTTGCTGGCTGGAGTTGATTAAAATGTTACAAAAAACACTGATTTATGCTTTTTTTTTGTATTCCATCACAGCTTATGCGTCGAATGAAATTGATTTCCCAGATTCTTTTTTTATAAAATCATTGCCTTGTCAACGAGGTGTATGTGCCCAATTTACAGTGGATGGTCAAGAAGTTGGGGCTTTATTACCTGCCCTTTATAAACTCGATACTTACTACTTTTTTGATGGACAAAAGCAAAAAAAAGTCACTCTCAAATACACTGGGCATCAATTCATTCCTGTTTCAAAAGAATATGTGCTCAACTTCGATTTATACGACAGTCGTCAAATTTTAGTGGCCAAGCTAAAACTATGGCATGAATATGTGTTTTATTCTTTTAAAATTTACGCGAAAGATGGTAAAACAAAACTCTTAGAAGTAGATTCCGGGCTACTTGGCACAGAACAAACAATTTTTACAGGAGGTAGTAACCCCTACGTGCTTGCTAAACTGACCCGACCTTTATGGACATTAAGCCAAAATTCTGATGTTAAAATCGTGAAAAAGCTTGCGCTTTCTTCTATTCTAGACCTTAATGTGTTTGCAGCGGCATTAGCCGTATATTCTGGTGGCTCTTTTTATGAGCGAGTGTATTCATTAGATCATATGATACCGCTTGAGGTCATACGAGAGCTCCGCGCTCAGCTAGATGATGTTGCAAAAAAACAGGGTTTTACGGACACAGACTTTACTTTGACTCGAGAAGAGCTTCACAACGCTGGCGAGTATATGACGCAGCATTTCCAACAGATTTACGGCGAGCCTTATTTTAGTGAAGAAGATACTTTTCCAAGTAAAGAGGCAAAACTACGCCAACTGATAGCTCAAGGACAAGATATTATCTTGTCGCATATCTTAACACCGAAGGAAGAGCAGGCATTATTACACTTTATGCGGTTGCAGCTCACTTGATCAGGACTTACTAAAGTGTCTGTTGATGTGACAGCAGCTGTGTGCTGTATCCCTGCCTAGAATTTGTTAGCAGTCTAGGGTACTCTCTACACGATATGACTTAACTTTGGTTTTTATTTTGGATATTGTCGCTTATATCATCCTGGGTGCTTGTTCGGGGTTGTTGTCGGGTTTATTAGGCATTGGTGGTGGGATTATTGTTGTACCTGCCTTGGTTGTTATTTTACAGCATAATCCCCTATTTAAAGATGCTCACCTGATGCATATCAGTGTTGGAACATCCCTGGCGACCATGGTGATGACCTCTTTGTCCTCGGCACTTGCTTATCAGCGTCATCATGCCTTAGTGTGGCCGATTTTTTGGCGAATGTTGCCTGGCTTATGTGGGGGATTGGTGGCAGGAAAATTACTGACGACCCATTTGAGCAATGACATTTTGGCTCATATATTAGCCGTGTTTCTTGTTCTAATTGCTGCGTATTTGTTTTGGAATGCACAACATTCGCCAAGAACTACTGCACCAAACGTATTGTCCTATTCTAATGCCCCATTTACCGTGAAGCATCCATGGCTCTTGGTGGCAGCCAGTGCCATGATTGGTGTGCTGTCTACCTTAGTGGGCGTCGGCGGGGGTGTTTTGATGGTACCGTTATTTTTAATGATGAATTTATCTATCCGAGAGGCGTCAGGTACATCTGTTTTATGTGGGATTGTTACAGCCCTTACAGGAGCACTATTACTGTCGATGACGCCATTACAATCGCCTCTTCCTGGCATGATCGGTTATATTTATTGGCCTGCCGCACTGGGCATTGCATCTTCTTCGTTTATCTTTGCGCCCCTGGGAACACGTTTGGCTTATGCCTTAAACCCAATAATGCTGAAACGCTTGTTTTCGATACTTCTTATTTTAAGTGCTTGGAATTTATTGCGGAACTAGGTATCCCTATTCTTTTTGTGCATAATATTGTACAATATGATTTTTTTTGAGCTTTGATGCACCTGCTTACAACGTGGAGTTCAAGGGGGATTTATTGTATATAGAAGCTATTGAGCATTCCTCTTGCGAAACCGCAGGTCCATCTCTCAAGATTCTAGCGATCCATAGAGTTTTAGTAGCAGGGTTGCTTGCACTCTTTATGGTCACAGCGCAGGCCAAAGAGCTCCTGCCAGGGGCTCTGGTACCTTTTTCGAGCTCCTCAGGCCTAGCGTTATTAAAAAGAGATGCCACGGTTACCACTTTGAAATTGCTTGAGCATTTTACCACACAGCAGAACGGTACCTACTGCGGTATTGCCAGCGCAGTCATTGTGTTAAATGCAAAGCACAAAACGCCGCCCGCAGATCCACGGTACGCGCCCTATACGTATTTTACCCAAGAATCCTTTTTTACCGATGAAGTCCAAGCCATTATTACACCTGAAGAAGTCGCGCAAAGAGGGATTGATTTAAATCAATTGACCCAAGCTATGCAAACCTATGGTTTAAAGGCCCAGTCTTATTTTTCTGATGATTTGACGGAAGCAACATTCAAGGAAATCTTGACGACGGCACTCTCAAAACAACACTTTGTGATCGTAAATTTTCTAAGAACTGAATTACGTCAAAAGGGCAGGGGACATCATTCCCCTATTGCCGCCTACGATGAGCAAACGGATAGATTTTTAATCTTGGATGTGGCTCGTTTTAAATATGGCTCATATTGGGTGAAAAGTCATGACTTGTGGCGGGCTGTAAATACAGTAGATCAATCAGCCTATCGGGGTTTTATCGTTATTACGTCGTGAAGGGCATCATTGGCAACAATGTACTATTGTTGTCAATGATGCCCTTCACTAACGATTTTTCAGATTTTATGCTTTGAAATCGGCTGCGTGATCAGCGACAAATTCCCAATTCACCAATGACCAGAAGGCTTTGAGATAATCGGGCCGCGCATTGCGATAATCAATATAATATGCATGCTCCCAAACATCACACGTGAGCAACGCTGTCATACCGGTGGTCAAAGGACAACCTGCATTCGAGGTGCTGATGATTTTCAATGCCTTTGCCTCATCTTGTACTAACCAAGCCCATCCTGAACCAAAGGTCGTGATTGCAGTTTGGGTGAATTGTTCTTTGAACGCATCAAATGAGCCAAAAGTTTCGCGAATAGCATCAGCAAGAGCACCCGTGGGTTCTCCGCCACCTTGAGGTGAAAGACAATGCCAATAAAACGTATGATTCCAAACTTGCGCAGCATTATTAAACATCCCGCCCTGAGATTCAGCAATGATTTGTTCCAAAGACTTATCGGCAAAAGGGGTGCCTTCAATTAATTTATTCAAATTAGTGACATAAGTCTGGTGATGTTTGCCATAATGATACTCTAAAGTTTCTTTAGAGATATGAGGGGCCAATGCATCTAATGCATACGGCAATTCAGGTAATTTAAATACCATGGGTGACTCCTAAAAATAGTTAAGGCAGAATTAATAACATGAACCCAATCTCCCTGCAATTGATTTTATCATAGGACTTACGCAAAACCTCGATCTCTTCGTTAAGTTTTGTTTTTAATTCGGTCATTTAGTCTGGCTAAACTCCCTCATTAAAAACAAAACTTGCCTCGACCTCGAGGTTTTGCGTAAGCTCTGGATCATTTGCAGGAGATCTGTCAGTTATTTTTTTCTCTGTACGGTACGATTTATAAAACCGTCGTTGCGAGGAGCGTAGCGACGAAGCA
>CAZVEH010000037.1:0-21305 GCA_964625775.1 uncultured Legionella sp.
TTGTGCCACACGACAGGAGATCCCTCGCTGCGCTCGGGATGACGTGGGGAGTTACCTTTTGATTGGGTTGTTGGGCGCGTAACAGATAGTCATCATACTCTTTTATAGTTAACGGGGGTTTAACCCATGGGTGATGTAACAATTGACTATGCCGCATGGCCTGTAAAAAATTCTCTTTATCTTCAATTTTAGGTTCACGAATAATAATGTTTTTCATACAATTCAATCCACTCTGGTATTTTCTCCGCGATAATATCAAAACCTACCGGGTTTCCATCACCAATATAGCGCATCACATTCGGATTTGCGCAAATTTTAGCAAATGGCTCAATATCATCGATGCAAAAAGGTCTCAAGAAAATTCGGTCTGTCTCAATAATTCGGTGCATTTTTGTGCCCTCACTTAAATCAACAGTAAAATTTTAACATTGAGTAGGTCTGATGGGATTATTCTAATCCAATATAAATCGCTACTTGATCAGGGCCACTATAAGCCTCAAAGTCGCTGATAAAATTACGCCGATGCTCTGTGTCTGTTTCAAAAAACACCCATACCCGTTTCCAAGTTTCAATCACTGTTGCAGGCATTGGACCTGTGCCTTGAAAAACAAGATAATTACCCGCTTGAATGGTAACAAAACTCAATTGAGTTTGTGCATAATCAGATTCAACACCCACAGTAACCGTGTAAGGGCCATTAGCATCAGAATCGTAGTTTGAATAAACACCAAAAATATTGGCATTGGTGGCTAACTCACTGGTATAAAATTGCTGCCAAAGACTCGGTAATTTCGCCGTTTTCTCATTAAACTCATCGCTATTTTGAGTCCTGACGCTAACTCCAGTCACGGTAAAATTTTCTACTTGTTGCATGGTTGGCTGTATAGACACTTCGTCACTCCTTAATATTGTTAATGTGCATTGCCATAGAAATTTGTTGCATATCATGCTCGCTGATCTCTAGCAGTCCAAAACGAAATTGATAGCCCCAGTTCTTTTTATTTTTTGTGAAATCTAATAGATTGAGAAGTGGTATAATTTCAGCTTCTTGTGATTCAAACCAGCGTACATCTCGCCGAAATGGACAAAAGCCATTACCCATATCTACTTGATAGGGTTCCCTTTCTTTAATTTGTCCTATTGCTGTAAAGGATTGTAATTTATCCTTACCGCCAAACGTCACCGTTGGTGAGTAATACACAACCCAATCATTGGGTTTCAAACGCCGTAATGGTGCTGCTTTGCCATGACAAACTTGCATAAAACCTTGTGCCCGACCACTTCGCACATGTTCCGCTGCTGCAGCAGCAATCCAGCTTTTCATTACGGTTTTCCAAGAGCAGCAACTCGTAACCGATGACTATCTGGATCAAGGGCCACAAAAGTATAACCAAAAGGTACTTGGCTTGGAGGAAAAATAATACTGATTCCTTTGGCTTGCCATTCTGCAAATAACTCATCCACTTTTTTATTATCATCGAGTATAAAGGCTAACTCACCGTTACCGCTCTTTGCTTCAGTTGGCGGCACAACTGAATGACGCGCTTTCAAAGCTAAATTCATTCCATTGGATAAGGTGAAACTATGAAAAATTATTGATGCCTCTTCTGGCTTCATTCCAAGTAAATCCTGATAAAATTCGCTGGTTATAGCAAGATCATCAACATAAAGTACAACAACATTTGGTTCGAGTATCATATTTTCCCCGGGATTGATTTGATATTAACGAACTTATTTTACTGGAATGTAGTGACAGTTTTTGTCAGCATTAAGTGATTGTTTATTGATCAGATATATTGTGAACTTCACGCCATTTTTTAAGTAATGTTTGACGACGTTTAGGATAACGAGTTTCTAAGGGGACCAAAGTCACAATTCTATCCGTTCGAAAATGACGAAAATCCGCCCGAAGCTCACACCAAGCAACGACAACATGTACCTCTTCAAAAAAGCCAAGTGCTAGAGGCCAGATAACACGCTCTGAATCATCGCCTTTGACATCAGTATAAGTCATCTGCAGCTTATACTCCTTACGAATAGCATGGCGTACGTTAGCTTCTTTTTCATCATCACGTTCTACTAACGTTTTAGGAGGCCCTATCAATAAACCAGAAAACTCAAGTTGATCCCGCAGGTCTTCAGGAAGAACGGCAGCTATTTTGGCTAAAACATTTGTTGCAGCAAGCCCCAGCTTTTTGTCCGTCCTGCGTGCCACCCATCGTGAACCAAGAACCAAAGCTTCAATTTCCTCTTCAGAAAACATCAAAGGCGGTAACATAAATCCTGGACGCAATACATAGCCAACACCTGGTTCGCCCTTGATTGAAGCCCCTTGTGCCTGTAATGTGGCTATATCGCGATATAGGGTCCGTAAACTTACATCAAGTGCCTCTGCTAATTTTTTTCCACTGACAGGATAACGATATCGCCGAAGAGTCTGGATCAAATCAAATAGACGTTGTGTTCTGGACAAATGAAATCTCTATGCAAGTTAATGATGACATATTTTGGCAGTATTAGCTCAAAATTTCCATATGTGACGACTTGTGCCATCCATCTATCATTTATTATTTTGTAGACAGATATTTTTCTGAAGAACTTATTAGATTCATTTTTTCTGTATTAAAGAAAGCCTATTAGCGCCAAATTTTATAATTATGCTAACAGCTATGATCAACCATAACACAATATTATAAAAATGCTGTGGTTGATCATACGGAATAAGACCTTTGTTTGCAGAAAACTCAATTGATATATGAAAAATAATAGCTGCTAATGTACTCCGATTAGTATTGTTATAAATCCAAGTAAAAACAACTGATATGGTTAAAAGGTTTATAATATACAACCAAAACTCTATTGAGGAAAAAGGCATAACGCTAAACATGGAACCGGGTAAAAAAAACGCTGGAAGATGCCAAATACACCACATTACGCCTAAAATTAAACTGGCCGTTAAAGCACTGTATTTTTCTTGTAATCGATCCAGGACATAACCGCGCCAACCTAATTCTTCAAGAATGGGAGCTAAAGGAACAACTAATATCAATAAAAATATTGAGGGCAATTTATTCGAAAAAAATGCAGAGGAATTCCAATATCCACTCAACCAGGCAGCTAAAATGCTTATACTTGGTACAAGTAAAACAATTGGAATATACCACTGTAATGAGATGCGTTTAAAATCGATAATTCGTTTCCAATAATCTTTTTGTCCTTCCTTATTTAAGGCTAGATAGACCAAAATAATGGCAATAACGGTTGGCCCGCCTAATGCTAAGAAAATTAAACTTGATCCCAATCTTGTACTTTCCCCATTTAACCCGAGCCAATAGGTAATACCGAAAAAAAACCAAGACCAAAGATAAGTCAAAAAAAAGTAACCCCACGGGCTCGATAATTTGGTATTTTTTATATATTTAAAAGTATTCATTTTTTCCTCATTTTTAATTCATTTAAATAAATATCGATATAAATATTTTGAATAACCCTACAGATCTGCAATGAAGCTCAGTGCTCCTGGCTTTGCCCCTAGCCCTCTTTCTACTAAATTTTGTAATGATTTTTTTAATACGATGTTTTTCTCATGCGTCCAGTTAAACAATCCTGATTCCAAAATAAAAGCGGAACCTGCCATTAGGAATTGAACTGTTTCCAATGGGGTATCTGCCTGAAAAACACCTTCTTGATTGCCAGCTTCTATAACCGCTGTGACTAAAGGCGCAATCACTTCTATTGTTTTAATATTGAGCTTTTCTTGTAATATTCTATTCTCGGGGTGATGTAAAATTTCCATCACATCAGGTTGAATTTTGACTTTTTTTTCACTTCCTCGAAGCATCATTGCCAATTTATCTATCGCTGATAAACCGCTAAGTTCCAAGATAGATTGAAAATAAACTGTAATATCAGTGGTTATCAATTCCACTAAAGCAATCAAGATATCTTTTTTTGCTTTGAAATAATAATAAAAAGTTCCCTTAGCAATGCCCGCGGCTTGAATAATGGCTTCAACAGACGTTTGTTCATATCCATGTGTTCTAAATAGTTCTTTTGACACCTCAATAATTTCTAATTTTCTGACATCAGGAGATTTGATTGTTCTTTTCATTAATACACCTCAATAGACCGACCGTCGGTCTATATTAATTTCATAAGAGATAAGTGTCAATATTTTTGCTCTGAAAAGTTAATCTTGTCAGCTCGCAACAACGGCTTTAAAAACCTCACAGTAGAGAGCTTAAAAAGCTTCGGATAGTAGAATAAATTCATACAATTTGTTGTTTATCGTGCACATCTTGGTAGGCTCCTGAAGCAGTGTCATCAATCTTCTTGTTTGTAAGAAATATAGCGATTTTTCCCTGCATGTTTAGCCGTGTACATGGCTTCATCCGCCTTTTTAAGCAAGACTTTATCAACACCCCCATCTTGAGTCAAAACACTGATACCAATACTCGCCGTGATATGCATAGACTGATGACTCACCTCAAATGACTCCATGAACCGTCGTTGCAATGTCTCAACCACAGGGATGATATTCCGTGGATGTTTGATGTTAAATAAAATACAAACAAACTCATCTCCACCCACTCGAGCAATCACATCAATGTTACTCAAGCTTTTCACCAAACGACGAGCCACAGCATGGAGTAATAAATCACCCGCCGCATGACCATCGGTGTCGCTAATCTCTTTAAAATGATCCCAGTCAATAAAACAAACTGCAAACATCTGCTTCATTAGATTTGCTAAATTAATCTCATCATTTAACTGGTCAAACAGACTTTCCTCATTAAGAAGATTCGTCAATTGATCATGTTTTGCGTGTTGCGCCAGCCAGTCCTCTAAATAGCGATGTTGTGTGATGTCATGAATCAAGCTGATATCAATACTGAGTTCATGACCCTCTTTATGTCTGCCTGAAAGTTTTAGTCCAGCGCCCATTGGTCGTGTAGTAGGATGCACCATATAATGTGCCCTCATGTGAACATGTTTTTCTCGCAAGGATTCTGGCAGCAAAATTTCAATGGATTGTCCCACTAATTCAGCCTGGCTATAGCCAACATACTGTTCAACTTGGCGGTTAACAAATATAAGCATTCCATTGCGATCAACCACAATGATAGATTCAGACGCATCCTCTACTATGTGCGTAAATTGTTGATGTGGCGTAACTGAATTAGACTATCATGCAGCTCCAATCAAGCGCTTTCCGTATTCACTAGTGGTATTCCAGATGAGGTTACTATAAGAAATTTGTGCTATACCTAATCGATAGGCGCTCCACTAATTTTGCCCATATGGTGCGGGCATAGCCAAGAGATGGCAAGATGAATGCAACCACTTATTACACCAAACTCGCCAAAAAACATGCGCTGCCTCTCGTCCAATTGGACATCGATGACATTGATATTTCGATGATCAACATCAAACATCGAATTGATTATTTGACCTTACAGGCAATTCCCATTTCACAAACTGCCACGACTATCAAAATTGCCACAGCCGATCCAAATACCGATAATCAACAAAATATAAAGGATTTTTTTTCCAAAAAATTCAAAAAAAACATTAAAATCGTAATCAGTTCTATCAAGGACATTACGCAAATATTAGCGCAGTGTTTCAAAAAATCGGACACTAATTACATCACCAATACCCGAAAAATGCTGGACAGATTTCATAGTGCATCACACACCTTTAGCCTAATGGAAAAAATTGTGCTGTTCACCCTTGTTTGCTTAACCACAGTAGGCGCATTAGCGAATTTTTTTATAACGGCTTTGTGGATAAATGTTTTTCTCGCATCAGGGACCTTAGTTTTGATGGCTTATAAAATGGGGCTGACGATCCATGCCTTGAGATTTTTAACCCTAAAACCCAAGGGAAAACCAGAGGTACTCCAGGAGTACCCTAGTTACACAGTGTTGATTCCCTTGCTTGACGAAGAAAAAGCCACCATCACCTTGCTACTGGAAGCATTGAATCGCCTTGACTACCCAAATGACAAACTAGATATTAAATTTTTGTTGGAAGAACATGATACAAAGACTGCGAGTGTATTACACCAGTTTTCATTGCCTTGGCATTATCAAATTCTCATTGTGCCTGCCGGAACCCCACAATCTAAACCAAGGGCCTGTAATTATGGGTTATGTTATGCGCTAGGGCAATATTTAACCATCTATGATGCCGAAGATAGACCGGATCCTGATCAATTAAAAATAGCATTGCATCACTTTAACACATCAAGCCCTGAGGTTGTGTGTCTACAAGCTGCATTAAATTATTATAATTATCGTGAAAATATTTTAACCCGACTTTTCACTATCGAGTATACACATTGGTTTGACTCTTTGATTCCAGCATTAGATTCGTTACACGTACCCGTGCCTCTTGGTGGCACCAGTAATCATTTCAACGTCAAAATATTACGGAAAGTTGGCGGATGGGATCCATTCGTTGGAACTGAAGATGCCGAAATTGGTGTACGATTATATCGCTATGGATATCGGGTTGAATCGATTCGCTCCACCACCTATGAAGAAGCAAATACAAGTATCGTGAATTGGTTCAAGCAACGCACACGCTGGAATAAAGGCTACATGCAAACCTATCTTGTGAATATGCGCGACCCCATCAACATGGCGAAAACACTAGGGATATGGCGTTTTATTAATTTTCAATTTTTTGTTGGTGGAAATGTATTTTACCAATTGGCCAATTTGCCATTATGGATTTTCTTATTCAGTACTTTGTTTTTTTATAACGAACAAATCGAAAACCTTTATCCCAAGACGCTGCTTGTATTATGTTGGTATAATTTTATCATCAGTAATATCATTTTAATGCTTGCCGAGTTTGTGGCCACTTATCGACGTCGACTCTATTGTTTACTCCCTTATGTGCCTTTGAAGATATTTTATTGGTTACTCATGAGTTTTGCAGGCTATTACGCAATCATAGAACTATTAGTTCGTCCGGGATATTGGTACAAAACAAAACATAATCTCAGCCATGAAGGGCGTCATACAGATGTGCCTTTAACGCGCCAGTCCAAAACACCCAAATCTCGTGATAAAGATAAATAGCAGAGAGCGCTATAAGGCGGCGTTGCCATGCGCGCAGTTTTTGCAAGCATCGCAATACTATTAAATAGAAAATAGACTGCGAATCGATTGAATCATGTTTAGCCACATCTGCTTTTTCAGAAAAATAGAGCCGATAATAAGGGCTACGGTAACAGGCCAAATGATGGTTAAAAGAAGGGCAATATAGTGTTCTTTTTGGGAGCGTGGATTTGATGTCATATTCCTGCGAAGTAACATTGTTGGAATCACACCAATCAGGATCAATAACACAATGATGAGTATTTGTAAAAACCACGACATATCAGGTGCTCCAAAATAATAACCGACTCATAGTATTTATGTAACTCAAAATGCCATGAAAATGCAAACTTTAACAAGAGTTTATGCAAAATAGATGCGACACCATGAATTGCGAACCGGTTTGCAGAACACTATCTGATAAAAAAGAACGCAGAAGAACCATACTTGACAGTCGTTCTACTAGACGAATATGATGAAATCAACCCTCAAAAAGGAACCCACATGCCAAACAGCACCGCCGAAACAAACTTTCGATACAGGCGCTTATTCGAAACGGCATACGATGGCATTTTAATTTTGGATTACGAGACAGGCCGGATCGAAGACGTGAACCCTTACCTCATCCAAATGTTGGGTTATACCAAAGAAGAGCTTGTTGGAAAAGAGCTCTGGCAAATTGGCGCCATGGTCGATAAAAATGCGTCCATCAGGGCGTTTGCAACCTTGAAAAAAGATGGGTATATCAAATACAGTGATTTGCCTTTAAGGACCAAAGACGGTGACATCATTAGTGTTGAGTTTGTGAGCAATGCTTATGGCGTGAATGGTAGCAGAGTGATCCAATGTAATATTAGAAACATCACCGACAGAAAAACTGCAGAAAGTGCATTGCTCCAGTACCAGCAGGACTATCTGCAGAACATGTACAAAGTGGTCGATGCCCTCACCAAAGTTATTGTGACCAGAGACGCCTACACTTACCAACATCAAGTGCGTGTGGCTGACCTATGTGTAGCGATTGCGATGGAAATGAACTTGCCGCTTTTTACCACCGAAGGCTTAAAGCTAGCGGCTCTCATCCACGATATTGGCAAAATTAGTGTACCCATAGAAATTCTAACTAAGCCCACCCCATTAACTAAAGCTGAAATAGAAATGTTAAACGAGCACGTACAAGCTGGGTATGACATTGTCAAAAACATTGATTTTCAATGGCCGATTGCACAAACCCTTTACCAGCACCATTGCCGTTTGGATGGAAGTGGGTATCCCAATGGGCTAAAAGGCGACAATATTATTCTAGAAGCCAGAATCCTGGCCGTTGCCGATACTGTAGAGGCAATGAGCCACAATCGCCCTTACCGGGTATCAATCGGCATCGAAGCAGCATTAGATGAAATTGAACAGGGCAAAAACATACGTTATGACCCACTAGCAGTGGACGCGTGTTTGAGATTATTTAGGGAGGAAGGATATCAATTTCCAGCCGTTACCTAACAACTATAGGCATCAGGGTTTGCAGCCTTGATCCAAAGGCAAGCTTAAGATGATGACACATACATTGCTTATTTTTCTAGGTGCTGGGTTAGGCGGGGCGCTCCGTGTAGAGTTTTTTGGTAGCAAAGACAAGATAGAGCCTGCTCTTGAACATCTAAAATAACATCATAAAACCTGAACATATGGTTTTTTGGAAAGCACTCGCTAGTCATTAACGAACGCACCACCTAGCCAGTCCCTCTTATACTGCAAACTTATTTGCATCAGCTACAGCCCAATACTTCTTATAAGAATCAGGGATATTGTCACCCAATAGTTGTCCAGGCATTAAATACTCATAAATTTCAGCCAAAGATTTTGCTTGATTATTTGAGACACGCTGCATCACATACTCAGGCGTCAGTTCACTGGGGTTGGTCAGTCCCATCGCCCCAACAATCTCCAAAAACCCATGAATGGTGTTGCGGTGATAATTAGCAGCATGTACTTTTTTCTGGTCGACAACCAGCCCTCGCTGTAAACGTAAATTCTGAGTTGTCACACCCGTAGGGCAGGTATTGGCATTACATTGTTTCGCTTGGACACAACCCACGGACATCATCATAGCGCGTGCGTTTTGACACACGTCTGCGCCCATAGCGATTCTTAAAACCATATCAAAACCCGTTGCTATTTTGCCACTACAAATAATACGAATTTTGTCTCTCAGACCAATGCCCATCAAAGCATTGTGAACAAAAATGAGCCCTGCTGTCAAAGGTTCTCCGACGTGGTTCACAAACTCTAATGGTGCAGCACCTGTTCCTCCTTCCGCCCCATCCACAGTGATAAAATCAGGTAAAATATGGGTTTCTAGCATCGCTTTACAAATGCCTAAAAAATCTTCTTTGCGGCCAACGCATAATTTAAAACCAATGGGTTTACCGCCCGACAAGTCACGTAATCTTTTGATGAACAACAGCAGTCCTATGGGCGTGTCGAATGCAGAATGTGCCGGAGGTGATAATACGTCTTGGCCCATTTTTATTTTACGAATCGCAGCAATTTCTTTAGTCACTTTGGCCGCAGGTAAAATGCCACCGTGAGAAGGTTTAGCGCCTTGGGATAATTTAATTTCTATCATTTTCACTTCATCTCGGGCAGCTTCAATGGCAAATAATGCATCATCAAAACGACCTTCATCATCACGACAACCAAAATACGCAGTCCCTAACTGGAAAACCAAATCTCCCCCTTGCAAATGATAGGGGCTCAGTCCTCCTTCTCCCGTATTTTGTGAAAATCCCGCTATTTTAGCGCCCAAATTGATCGCCATAATGGCGTTGCCAGACAAAGAACCAAAACTCATGGCAGAGACATTCAAACGAGAGGCCCAATAAGGTTTTTTGCAATCATCTCCACCAATGAGAATACGCGGCTCAACCTCGGTGGCAGTTTTGGGAACCAGTGAATGCAACACCCAGGTGTAGCCCTCTTTTAAAATATCTTGGGAGGTTCCAAAAGGCAGTGTATCTCGAACATTTTTTGCCCTTTGATAAATGATAGAGCGAACTTCACGATTATAGGGTCGTTCTGACTCATCACTCGCCACAAAATACTGTTGAATTTCAGGACGAATGAACTCCAATATGTAGCGAACATGGCCCAGAACAGGGAAATTACGCAAAATACTGTGCTTTTTCTGAAAAAAATCATAAATGCCGATGATCACCAAAGGCACAATCAAAACAGGAAGCCAATCGGCATGCCCCCAAACCACGGCCCGTAGCATCACCAAAAGAAAAATAATGCCGAACCCCAAATACCATTGACGGCGCATAGGTCATCCTTGTCACGAAAAAAATAAAACATCCTAATATCGTATATTCATTATGCATTTTTTTCGTTGATATACCAAACCTCTTTTACAAGGAACATACACATGTCCTTGCCAACGCAAAATAGTTATATAGGCCAAGGTTAACACATCAGGTTTTCTTGATTAGCTGAATTGATAAACAACCAATTATGCGATCAAATTAAAGAGGGCTGATACAGTGTTTATATGGATATTTTTCGTTTTTTCCTTTGATTTTTAATTCGTAACAACTGAAGAAAAAGTGGTTAATTTAAAGAAATTATAGCGCCCAGTTCGGCATACCCTCGTTTCTGTAATTTAAACCATTATGTTCTTGCGGAACAATCAACAGGATACGCCACCTAATTTATTTTTCCATACAAGCGGGGTAGCCGCTTAAGTGATGCATGGCCCAATCTTATTTGTGTGTTTCTATATTTTATTATACATTGCGTGTATAATTACAAAACAACGGTATAATTTCATATAAAATATGAACTTGATTGAGATTTGGCATTACCATAGACCGAAGCTTGCTAAAATTTATCTAGATACATTAAATGCAGGTCTAGTTACCACAACAACTATATTTGCACCAAGACGTGCGGGTAAAACGTCTTTTCTTTTAAAAGACTTGGCTCCAGCGGCAAAGACTTTGGGTTATATTGTCGTCTATGTCGATTTATGGCAAACAAAATGTTCCCCAGGCCTTGCTATTGTACGCGCTTTAGAGGAAGCATTTGAGCCTAAAAGTTCATTTCAAAGCATTGTAACAAAGCTTAATACCCCAATAAAAAAACTTAAAGGCAAAGCTGATATTTTTGGTACAACGCTCGAGGGAGAAGTAGAGCTTGGTGACACCAAGCAACACATTCAGAAGGAAATCGCGCTGCAGATTGATGTCTTAATTGGCGTGCTATGTAAAAAGCAACCTGTTTTATTGCTTATAGATGAAGCTCAAGAGCTTGCAAAGACTAAAGAACATGCAGCAGTGGCAACAGCTCTTCGTACTTCTATCACTAAAAATCAAAGCCGCTTGAGAGTGGTCTTCACAGGCTCATCAAGAACTCAATTGGCCCACGTATTTTCAAATTCTAATGCACCACTTTATTCTACTGGTTCAGCTATAGCTGATTTTCCTAAGCTAGATAAGGATTTTGTTGAGTATATCGCTAATAAATTTAAAACGGCAACTGAGCGTATCCTTCCGATTGAAGATGCGTGGAAAGCATTTGTGTCTTTTAAGCAGCAACCAGAGCCATTTCTTATTGGTATTGTAGATATGGTATTGAACCCATCCGTAACCTTGGATAATGCCATGCAAACTGTTGCGAATAAGCAGGCATTAACCGAAAATCATGAGGGTGTCTGGGCAGCCCTCGATGCGATTCAAAAAACGCTGGTAAAAATGCTAGCACATGATCCCACTCTTAAACCTTTTAGCAAAGCTGTGGTAGTGAAGCTTAGAGCCATTATTGGCGTCGAATCTATAGAGGTCACACATGTGCAAAGAGCGATGACAAAACTATCCAATATTGTGTTTAAATCTCCTCGTGATATGTATGAGTTTGAAAACGAAGCATTCGCTCAATGGGTTAAAACATTTACGGAATAAAAAATTATTTAACCGATGGTCATATTTGCCATTGCCCCACCACGCAAACAAAAACCATATACTTCTCGAGCACACCCTATTTAATAGTTCTTAAACAGAAACGCTATAAAAAATATCGTCTATTTCTTGATTTTCTATGTCTAAAATTTCTAGTTGTTTAATTTTAGAACTACGCACACTACTTGCTTTTCCTCCAGTATTTGAGAAGGCTGTCTGACAATACAGCGAAAATTTATGCTTTGGAAATCTGGTTGAAAATTCAGTCTTTATTAATTTTTGATACTCTGCTTTGGCTTGTTCTTTTTGCTCTTTTTCTTCTTTCGTTAAAACCCGAGGAGTATTTAGCCCTCTATTTGGAAATGCTTGATATAAAAGAGCTCTATATTGAGTTTTATAGGAACCCATTTTTTCTCGATCCTCGAATGAAGCAAAATTAGTCATCCAATATTTATTCCAAGTTGGTGGTAGATGAAAAAATACTTTTTGAGGGTGACTTTTAACATCTGATGGAGGTTCTTCGTTGAAGACCGCGGGCATAATATCCTGTGAATCATTTCCATGATAACTGGAATCATCTATGCCAGAAGCTCGTAACGTTAGTCTCAGTTTCGGATATAAAGAATTTTCCTGTTTATCAACATATGATTTTCTAGGCAAGATGTAACCTTCAGTTAACAGCAGTATCTCCAATTGTTTTAAAAAACCATTTGCGTCATAATCTGCTTGGAGTCCGTGCAATCTTCCTTGACAATCTTTACAAACCTCAGCCGTAGAATGCAGATCTAATACAATAGAATATACTTTTTGACCAGAAACGTAAGGATGTAAAGCCCTCAAATCTGTCAGTAACCTGCTTAAATAGATTTCAGTTTTTAGCACATGACAAAGTGCAGCTTCCGAATGAGTTCCAGTAAATAATTGTCCTTCAGCAAAACATTGATAATTATCTATACAAATAGGAATGGTAACAAAAACTGGCTTATGTTTTGGATCTGCTTTAGGCAAATCAGAAATGACAAATCCAAGATTTGCGACAACCAGATTAATCGCACTACTTATATAACCTTTGCGTATATTTTTCTCAGTAAGCGCCAATCGTTCATGAAGCGTAAGTTTAGCGAAATCATGATTATCTAGCAGGGGAAATGCGTCTGGAATTGCGCAAACTTTCCAGTCTTTTTTACTACTTCTAAAAAAATTCAGATTGGATATATATTTTCGACCGCTATATAAAGCTCCTCTGTTTTCAAAAAAAGGCAAATATTGCTGCAAAACTGTATTTTTATCAAAAAAACCACTTATTGGTGCTGTCTTCAACAAGTCTAATGGTTTAAGCCCAGCCAAATTAGGTTCTGGTAATATATCAATTTCAAACATTTTTTTAAGAAACATCAAACATGATTCTGTACAAACTTTAACATTATCATGTGGTAGTAAACGAGACTCTATCCGATTTTTATGCTCAAATGGTTTATACATGTCTGCTAGCTTTCTAGCAAGCGCTTGAATAATACAGTGAATTAGATGATTGCCTTCTTCATCCTTATACTCTTTGGCGAGGATACACAACTCCGAGTCATCAAAGAAAGATAAGGCCACATCGAAGGATAGCGCGCTGTCTTCTTGTAGATGAGTAATTAATTCCGTTATAGAATGCATAATAGACTGACCGAAAAATAATTTCTGAGATTATTGGCAAAAAAAGTAGTGTAATTCGCACTTTCCCCATTCCTGTAATAACACCCTAGGTTGCTTTTTATTGGTTTTTGTTCAAAAAACCATTATAATACGCCTTTTATTTTATCCAAACCAACAGCAGGTATACCAATGACAAACTTCTTCCCTGGTCAGACAAACACCGATACTGCTTGTGATATCGCAAGAGGTGCACTGGCCAGTGCCCACCATGCTTTGGTAGGCGCGCCTCTATCGGCGTGTTTAAGCGGCAGCGTGTTAGTCACAAGCTCTTTGGCAACTATGGTGGGCGCATGCGCATTGGGAGGTGCAATCCTCATTGTTCCGTTGATGATCGCGCACAAAAAGCTACAATACAAATCTATCAGCCCCTATGAGGATGAGCGCATAGGTATTAGTAGGAACTGGGAAGATACTATACAGAGAAACATTGAAATTACCAACATCAACAGCAGAATACTGTTTGCTCTACGGCACTTATTTGTTTTGGGAGCCGCTTGTATTGGGGCTGCTCTATGTGGATTAGCTATTTTGGCTGTGGCTAAAGCTGCCCTGATTGGTCATTTAACATACCAACTAATACCTATCTTATTAGTTCAAATCAACAACATCAAAGAATGGTTAAACCCTTCCCATTTGCGCACAACATTAGAACAACACAACCATGAAGATAAAGCGAGAGTTTATACACTAGCGTTTTAACGATAAGAAAAACCGTGCGGGCGCTGCCCGGGTTAGCAACCCTTAAATCATGAACATGAAGATGAATTAGCCCAAAAGAATCGCGTTTCTCGAAGCATGGGAGAAAATGGTTGGCGTACAAAAGCTGCTTAGCAAAATGCTGTATTTTCTCAGACAAGATCACTGAAACAGCGTTTGAAATTTTGCGAAATATATGAAAAGATGAGGTTTGCTCAACGTCGTTATTAGGACAACCATATACAAGGAATTATGAGCATTCTATTAGAGACTACGGACAACTGGCTCTCTGGTTTGCCAAGCATTATCCCATGGCTTATCGATGGATTGCGTCAATGAAATACTCTTCCCTTAAAAAATGTATCTTTGTAGTCTACTTCGCTCTCAATGCGTGTATGGTGGGACCAAATTACAAAGAGCCCCACACCAGCGTAGCGCCACATTGGGCAAAGAAAGACAACAGCATTAAAGAAACGCCCTTTCGTCAAGTGGCCTGGTGGGAAGTCTTCCATGATGACAATTTGACTGCTTTGATTTATCAAGGATATTGCAATAATTTATCGTTACAAACAGCTGGGGTTCACGTTTTACAAGCCCGTGCGCAACTGGCTCAAGCTGTAGGACAATTGTATCCGCAACAACAAGGTATGACCGGCAGCTTGAATTATTATCGCATGGGAGGCGGATATTTAGAGAATGTATTACCCTCAAGCTTTTATGCCTCTATGTTAGGATTTTCTGCCAATTGGGAAATTGATTTTTGGGGAAAATATCGCCGCGCGATTCAAGCCAAAGACGCGACTTTTTTAGCATCTCTTGCCGCGTATGATGATGCGTTGGTCACCCTTACCGCCGACATTGCCAGTTATTACATCAGAATTCGTACCACCGAGGCTTTGATCAAAGTGACCAAAGACAACATCCATGTTCAGCAAACCAGTCTTCAGCTTACACAATCACGTTACCGTTCAGGCGAAGTCAGCATGTTAGATGTAGAGCAGGCCAAAACCGAATTGTCTGAAACAGAAGCCCAGTTGCCACAGCTGGTGAGCCTATTACAAATACAAAAAGATGCTTTGGCGGTGTTGCTCGGTCTATTGCCCAATGATATCGATAAACTATTGCTTAAAAAATATGGCATTCCCGAGGCTCCCAAGCAGGTAGAAATTGGCATCCCTAAAGAAAGCTTAGCCAGACGTCCGGATATTCATCAGGCCCGATTAGTGGCCATCAACGAGATGGCCACAATTGGTCAAATAAAAGCCAATCTTTATCCTTCTTTGGCATTGGCCGGTAGTTTTAATTTTGCCGCAAATACCATCAATGGATCATCCCTGGGTGATCTGTTTAATTGGTCCAATATGAATATACTTGCGGGACCAGCCCTGAACTGGCCCTTGCTAAATTATGGACAAATCACCAATGCCGTGCGTGCTCAAGATGCGGTATTTCAACAAGCCTTGTTAAAATACATGAATTTGGTCTTAGTTGCGCAACAAGAAGTACAAGATAACATCACACGTTATATTGAAGCCAAAAAAACAGAAAACGCTCTGGCCAACGCCTCTCACTCCGCCGTCAAATCTACACGATTGACGCTGATCCAATATCGAGAGGGAGAAAACGATTATACCCCTGTACTCTACGCCGAGCAGCAACAATTGCGGGTACAAACGTCGTTGGTAAAAGCACAAGCGGAAATACCACTGGCTTTAGTAGATTTGTATCGAGCGCTAGGGGGTGGATGGCAGATTCGAAAAGGACGTGATATTGTGCCTTATAGAATCAAACAAGACATGGCCATGCGTACCAGCTGGGGTGATTTGTTGAAAGAAGAGAATCACACGCGACCCAAGAATCAAAAACAACAACTAGAACAACTTTATCTACCAAACTGGTGATAGCTATGGAACAAGCTCGACAATCAAAATGGATGAAAGCACTGCCCATAGGGTTGGTCGTTCTCATTGGGATAGATATATATACTCGCTTTTATGCTGTTCGTCATCAACCGAAAATACCCATTCCGACAGTCGTTATCGCCAAGCCAAAATCGCTTGCTCTGACACCCTATGTGACGCAGACTGGAAGTATTGTGGCTTATAACGCTGTTAATTTAGTCGCTCGCGTTGAAGGCTATTTGAATACAATTGATTTTGTGGATGGTACCTTTGTCAAAAAAGGCCAAAATTTATTTGTCATCGAGCCGGAACCCTATCTGGCAAAACTACGTGAAGCAAAAGCCACTGTAGCCGCACAGCAAGCCGTTCACAATTACGACAAAGCTGAATATGCACGGCAACAGCGCATGTACAAAGAAAATGCAACATCCCTCAACAATGTTGAAAAGTGGTTTGCCAAAAGCCAAGAATCAGAAGCAGAAATGGCCAAAGCAGTCGCTAATGAAGATATTGCATCCATCAATTACAGTTACACCCATGTTGCAGCGCCGTTTGATGGCCGTATTGGGCGTCATTTGATAGACGTAGGTAATTTGGTTGGCAACGGCGTTGCCACCGTATTAGCTACTCTCAGTCAATTAGATCCCATTTATATTTATTTCAATTTAAACGAAATAGATTTTATAAAATTGCGCGCCGCAGCAAGGGAGAGTGGCGCAAATGAAAAAATCATTAAGCAAGTTCCTGTGCAAGTCAATCTGCAAAATGAAACGGCCTACAAATATGAAGGAAAATTAGATTTTGTGAATACGGGACTCGATGCGTCAACCGGTACCATGGAATTTCGCGCTTTATTACCCAATCAACAATATGCATTAATTCCAGGATTGTTTGCGCAAATCAGAGTAGCGCTAGGCACAGCAACTCAACAATTAACCGTCCCAGACACAGCAGTTTTATACGATCAAATTGGGTCGTATCTATTACTTGTAGACAAAAAAAATACCGTTGTTTTGCAACGCGTGGTGCTGGGTGACGTCGACCAAGGCCAGCGGGCCGTCATCAAGGGATTGCGTGCGGAAGATCAGGTGATTATCAGTGGCTTACAAAATGCGACCCCTGGCCATCAGGTCACACCTCAATATGAGCAGAAGCAATCATGATTGCTAAATTTTTTATTGAACGTCCGGTATTAGCAAATGTCATCGCTATTTTTTTGGTGTTTCTTGGGTTGATTGCTATCGGCGTATTACCCGTCACACAATATCCCGCTATTGTCCCCCCTACGATTCAAGTCACAACAAGTTATCCGGGCGCAGATGCCAAAACACTGATAAAAACAGTGGCATTGCCTATCGAACAACAGGTCAATGGCGTTGAAAAAATGCTGTATATGCAATCAACCAGTGCCAATAATGGCACGTATACCTTGATCATCACCTTTGAAATTGGAACAGACCTGAATTTCGCTCAAGTATTGGTGCAAAACAGAGTGCAATCTGCAATGGCACAATTACCAGATCCGGTGCAACAACAAGGCGTCATGGTTCAACAAAAATCTACCGCAGTTTTACAATTCATCACTTTAACCTCAGAACATGGGGAATATGATGGTTTATTTCTGAATAACTACGCAACCATTCGCATGCAAGACGAGTTGGCGCGTTTGTCAGGCGTAGGCAATGTCAGTATTTTTGGTTCGGGTTCTTATGCAATGCGCATTTGGCTCGATCCCAAAAAAATGCAAACCTATGGCCTGAATCCCAGTGACGTCTTAAATGCCATTAAAAATCAAAACAAACAAGTCACCGCAGGACAAATTGGCGCCCCTCCAGTTTCTACGCAGCAAGCTTATCAATTTACAGTCAACGTTCCAGGGCAATTGGCCAACTCAGATGAATTTGCAGACATTATTATTAAAAAAACAGCCAATCCACCGGATCAATCCGCCAATGCAGGCAATAATGCCAAAATAGTTCGAATTCGGGATGTCGGACGTGTAGAAATGGGCTCGTCCAATTATAGCCAGTTGGCCAAATTAAATGGTAAACCCACTGCAGCTATTGGTATTTTTCAATTGCCTGGGGCGAATGCATTGACTGTTGCACAAGAAGTTCGCGATACCGTAGCCAAAATGGCAAAAGAATTTCCACCCGGTATGCAATACGCGATTCCTTTTGATACCACAATGTTTGTGAAAGCCTCTGTGAATGAAGTGTATTCGACGCTGTTTGAAGCAGGTATTTTAGTGTTATTGGTCATTTTAGTGTTTCTACAGAATGCGCGCGCTACCTTGGTACCTGCAACCACCGTGCCTGTGACCATTATCGGTGCTTTTTTTGCAATGTTGCTGATAGGATATTCGATCAATTTGTTGACCTTGTTTGCGTTGGTGTTGGCTATTGGGATTGTGGTCGATGATGCGATTGTGATTGTAGAAGGCGTGACGCAGCATATTGAACGCAAATTATCTCCCAAAGACGCTGCCATCAAAGCGATGAAAGAGTTGATGGGACCTATCCTTGGCATTACCTTAGTATTGATGGCGGTGTTTATACCCGCAGGATTTATTTCCGGGTTAACCGGTGCCATGTATGCTCAATTTGCCCTAGTGATTGCGGCCACATCTCTCATCAGCGCAGTTAATGCGATGACACTCAAACCTACTCAGTGCGCCATATGGCTAAAACCCATTGATCCCCATAAAACAAAGTCTTGGTTCTATCGAGGATTTGATCGCTTATATCAGCCTATAGAAGCGCGGTATCTTGGTTTGATTGATAGATTAGTCCACCGCAGCACATGGGTGTGTGGCATAGGTGCGTTATTAGTGGGTTTGGCCATTTTGGGATTGACATGTATTCCAACAGGCTTGATCCCGCTTGAAGATCAAGGCTATTTGATGTTGAATGTACAATTACCTGATGGCGCCAGTTTAAGTCGTACCGATGCAGTCCTGGACAAATTACGGCAACAAATCATGCCAGTGGAGGGAGTGGCAAATGTCATTGCAATTGATGGAATTTCTATCTTAGATAACAACGCCAGCTTGGCAAATTCAGGCGTGCTTTACATCATTTTTAAAGACTGGAGCGTCCGAGGTCAAAAGAATAACTTACGCGTGTTATATGACAAATTCAACGACATTGCACAGCGGACGTTGGATGCGAAAGTGTTAGTTGTGGTCCCTCCTGCGATTCAAGGCCTGGGTATGGCTGGCGGCTTTCAAATGCAACTGGAGTTACAGGATGGCAGTTTTGATTACCGAAAATTACAAGCAGCCACGGATCAAATGATTTATTATGCCAATATGCGTCCAGAAGTACAGAAGTTAATGACCTCCTTCCGAGCAGAAGCCCCACAATTGTCTGCGCCCATAGATAAAACTAAGGCAGAATCCCTGGGTGTATCAGTAGGTGATGCCTCCAATGCATTACAAACCTATCTTGGCTCTTCTTATGTCAATCTTTTTACAAAATTTGGCCAAGTATTCCAAGTGTATGTGCAAGCAGATGCCACTGCAAGAATGAGCAGCGAGGATGTGCGTAACTATTATGTCAAAAATCAATCTGGCGGGATGGTGCCATTGGGTACATTGACTGATATATACCCTGCAATCGGACCCTCGATCATATCTCTCTACAATTTATATCCCTCCAGTAATATTTATGGTATTTCAGCCAAGGGTTACAGCTCAGGGCAAGCCATCAGCACCCTAGAACAATTGGCCAAACAAGTCTTACCCTCCGGTATTTCCTATGAATGGACCAGCACCGCCTATCAGGAAAAGAAAGCTGGCAATATGAGTTATTACATTTTCTTGATGTCTTTGGTGTTGGTCTATTTGATCCTTGCCGGTCAATATGAAAACTGGATCACGCCATTAGCAGTGATATTCAGTGTGCCTTTGGCATTGGTTGGCACAGTGCTCGTGCTCTTGCTGCTGGGCATTGAAAACAATACATATACACAAATAGGCATTTTACTGTTAATTGCTCTAGCCGCCAAAAATGCCATTTTGATTGTAGAGGTCGCACGAGAAGAGCGCGAGATCCAAAAAAAATCCATTATAGAAGCCGCGGTCATTGGAGCCAAAACACGTTTTCGTCCCATTATTATGACCTCTTTTGCGTTTATTCTTGGCGTATTGCCCTTGGTATTTGCCACAGGCGCGGGGGCCAATGCAAGACGGTCTATTGGGATTGCAGTATGCAGCGGGATGCTCGCTTCCACGTGTTTGGCGGTCCTCTTTGTCCCAGTTTTCTATGTGTTGTTGCAAACTTGGCAAGAGCGTCGGAAAACGGCAAAAATTAAAATAGAGGCACTGTCGTAATGTGGTATGTCGCAGTTATTTTAGCTATTGGCGACTTAGTATATAATCGAGAGAAGTCGCCTTTTGACATCTGTGCACTACACTGCTGAAAATGACAGCTTTATCAAACTGCGATTCATCATTGTATCCCTATCTGCTGCAAAAAGTTGATGAAATGTTTTGTTTACGCTGAATGACTTTCTTTATTTGCTACCTCCCCTGAATAGAATGTGAAAATAAAAAATCATTTGTATTCAACAAGTTATAAAAATATATTTAATGGCACGAATATTGACGGAATGTCTAAAACACTTTCTTCATAAGGGTTTTAGCAGGGCATGCTGACAAACGAGCGCTATATGGAATTAACCCCAGTTATAGGACGGATTTTATTTTTATGTATAACTAAAAGAAAGATCAAACTGATAGGCGAGAACCAATCCTTTCTTGCAGGACTTGCACAAAACTCCGATTTCTTCGTTGGATTTAGTATTTTATTCGGTCATTTAGTTATATAAACTCCCTCATAAAATACTAAACCCGCCTCGACCTCGGAGTTTTGCATAAGTCGGGTCTAATATAATTATGAATGATATTGATAAGCCGACTCAGTGTTCTCTAATAGTCTAGACAGTAA
>CAZVEH010000038.1:0-21227 GCA_964625775.1 uncultured Legionella sp.
TTGTGCCACACGACAGGAGATCCCTCGCTACGCTCGGGATGACGTGGGGAGTTACCTTCTTTGGAGTATTTTGCTATAATTTAAACAATAAAGCCTTTTTGTCTTTTACACGTTAGAGGTCATTGTTGATGAGACAAAAATTAGACGCCGTGCAAAGTGACATAGAAGCCTTAAGTGAAGATATTGATAAGGCTATGGCTGATAGGGTACAAACTATCGCAGTGACGAAAAAGGCGTTGGATCAAAAGATCCATGCTGCCGAGGTTAAGCTACAAGCCGCACAGAAGGCCTTTTCAAAAGAAAAGTTCGCTTCATCGCAAAAAATATGGACTGACCCCACTACAGTAACCCTACTCTTAAAAAAACAAGATCAATGTCAGCGGATCGTGGATAGATTAAAAAAAGCCAAATTTTTGCTCAAAAACTTGCAAGATAGCGATGTATTGAAACACAAAGAATTATCAATGCAAAAGCATGCTATCACGCCATTATGGAATGCAATTCATACCAAATTGACAGATGGTGTGGCTCTGGATGCTGCAGATGATCAAAAGTATGCGCGTATAGAACACTGCAAAACCTTGATTGCCGCACTCCATGACGAAATTTTAGCAAATGGTCATCGCATGGCGCGTTGTCATGATATGGCGGTTACTTATAGTGCTGGGTCGGATCAGTTCCCGAGTCATTGGTTGGAGACTGCCTCGGTTATTTTAGAACAGCAAGATTTTTATGGGTTTAAGGGCACGATTGATCATAAAGAGCAAAACGCCAGCAAATCGCCCAGTACAGGGTTAGAAGGCTACAGCGTCGCTTGCGGTGCGATTTTGAAACCATGGGCATGTATTCGATATACACTGCCAAATACAAAAATTCTCATTGAGCACGATAGTACAGGGAAAATACTCGATAAAACGGATGCAACTGCTTCACATGAACAGAAAAAACTTGCAGCGATCAAGTCCGCCAATTTATTATTACTCGATAGGGCTTTGGGTAAAGGGCAGAAAATTTATCTCAGAGGCCCAAAGCAATCTTGCGACCAAGCTATCCTTGTTGTGGCGGCTTTATTGGTGGAAGCGGAACGTAACAAAGACAGCATGTCATTGGACTTGAGTGATATTGAAGTCGACATCATTGACTGGCAACCTGCTATGGTGGACCAGTATAAAGCATCTATAAGGGCTGTGATTGCTGCTTATCATGCTCAAGATGAAGTAAAAAAGAAACTCGGCACCATTAAAAATGAAGATCAAATGATCTTAGCGCATGAACCTATCCATCAGGTTAAAAAAACATGATCATGACAATATAGGTGAAGAATGAATAGAGAATTAGCTATTGGGGTCTTTGATTCAGGTATGGGCGGGTTGACCGTGTTGCGAGCGCTGCGTCGTGAGTTGCCATCAGAGTCATTTATTTATCTTGGGGATACAGCACGCTTGCCTTACGGCACTAAATCCCGTGATACGGTAAAGGCCTATGCTGTGCAAATGGCACAATTGTTAATTCAAAGAAACATCAAAGCATTGGTGATTGCCTGCAATACTGCGACCACAGCCGCTTTGCAGCTCTTGCAAGACACTTTGGTGGATATTCCCGTACTTGGAGTCGTTGCCCCTGGTGCAACAGCAGCGGTGGGTGCCACTCAAAATCAACGCATTGCCGTATTTGCAACAGAAACCACGATTGCGGCACATGCTTATCAAGATTTGATCCGAGAAAAATTACCCAATGTCGTGATTCATTCTAGAGCGTGTAGTGTGCTGGTGGCTTTGGCAGAAGAAGGTATGGTGGACAATGCCATTGCCAAAGAAGCACTCAAGCATTATTTATCAGGCTTGACGGACGAAGATACCATTTTATTGGGGTGTACTCATTTTCCAGTGTTTAAAACGTCTTTGCAGCAGTTGTTACCCTCTACGGTTCGATTGGTTGATTCGGCAGATGCCACAGCATTAGCACTCAAACAACGCTTGATCGAGGGCAATTTGTGCGATCCCAATACCCAGAAAAAAGGCGAAGTACACTATATGGTGACCGATTCTGTGAGTCGGTTTCAATCGGTTGGAGAGATTTTTTTACAAGAATCTTTGCTGGCTCATGATATTGAACTGATTGATGTGAAACCCTGAGATCCTTCAAACAGCTACGCTGTTTTCAGGATGAATGAATAGAGTGTTATCAGGCTTTTAGACTTACTCTTCCTTGGGAGGGCGATTCATCAGCAGCGATACTGCTTCCTGGGGACTGCGTTTCAGGGATAACACCGCTTCGACTTCTTGGCAAATGGGCATATCAATACCGTGCTGTTTCGCCAAGGCGCATACTTGTGCAGCATTGTGCTTGCCTTCCACCACTTGCCCAATGGTCTTCTCTGCTGCTAGGGCATCGATGCCCTGTCCCAACAATAGGCCAAAGCGTCTATTTCTGGATTGATTATCGGTACAAGTCAACACCAGATCTCCGACCCCGGCTAAACCAAGACAGGTTTCCAGGCGGGCATCATAAGCTGCTAGCAGGCGTTGCATTTCCGCTAATCCTCGCGTGATCAAAGCAGCTTTGGCATTCGCGCCATATCCGATACCGTCGCTGATACCACAAGCGATGGCCAAGATGTTTTTAACCACACCACACAATTGCACACCATTCAGATCATCTGATATGTACACTCGCATGTTAGGCGCATGCAAAAGATCACGTATGGTTTGTTGATAGTTCGGATGCAAACTAGCTACCACCAAAGCAGTTGGTAATCCTAAGGCAACTTCTTTGGCAAAAGAAGGTCCAGAAATCACAGCACTTGGATACCCATCACCCCATTTTTCTTTGACCAACTCACTTAAGAGCTGGTTGTTTCTTGGATCAATGCCCTTGGTGAGCCAAGCCAATCCATGCTTGGGTTGAGGGAGCTTGTGTAACACGGATGCGAAAGCATGTGACGGTACAGCTATGAGTACATAACTTGCTTGGGCAACACATTTTTCCAAATCAGAGCTGACAGTGAGCCGTTCTGGAAAGCAAATGTTTGGTAGATACGATTCATTGCATTTTTTTTCTTGCATGCTTTCAACATGAGCCGGATCCTTTGACCATAAAAGGACTTGATGTCCTTTTTTGGCCAAAAAGATCGCTACGGCTGTGCCCCAAGACCCAGCTCCAAGAATAGCAATTGACTGTTTAATCGACATGTTCTGCTTGTGGCTGAGCTTGTGTTTTTTGCATATAGAGTGCATCGAAATTAATCGGAGACAAGACCAGGGGAGGGAAGCTGCCTTTTGTGACTGCAGAAGAAATGGTTTCCCTCACATAAGGAAACAAAATGCTTGGGCAAAAGCTACCAAGAATATGATTCAGTTGTTCTTTGTTAGGCCCTTGGATGGTAAAAATACCTGCTTGCTCAACTTCGACTAAAAAAGCTGTTTCTTCTTTGTTTTTTACGGTTGCAGTAACAGACAATGTGACTTCATAGGTATCTTTGTCGAGTTCTTTGTGGTCTGTATTGATGTCTAGGTTTAATTCTGGTTCCCATTTTTGTTGAAAGATTGCGGGTGTTTGCGTGGTTTCAAAGGAAGAATTTTTGATATAAACTCTTTGAATCATGAATTGTTGTAATTCTTGGTTTGTTTCTTCAGTCATTGTCTTATCCTTGTTTTAAAAGTTCATCTAAGCGTCCCTGTGCATCCAATGCATACAGATCATCACAACCACCTACATGGTGGTCATTGATAAAAATTTGCGGCACAGTATGACGTTGGCTTTTTTCTTGCATTTCAGCACGTTTTTCTGGGTGTTCATCCACGCGAATTTCAGTGAAAGATACATTTTTTTCGTTTAACAGCTGTTTTGCTCGTGCGCAATAAGGGCAAGTTGCAGTGCTGTACATGATCACGGTAGGCATCATTTTTTAACCACGGGTAATTGGGCTGATTGCCAAGCTTCCATACCGCCAGCAAGTACCATAGGTTGTGTGAATCCAAGTGTACGAAGTTTTTGTGCGTATGTTTGTGCTTCAATGCCGCGGGTGCATACTAAAACAACCGGTTTCTCTTTGTATTTCTGCATTTTAGGAAGTTTAAAATCTGCTTCAGTAGCACGTAACGCACCGATGATGTGACCTTTTTTATAAAGCTCGGCTGATCGTACGTCAATGACCACCGCATCATAATGATTGATTTGCTCGATGGCTTGGCTGGTGGTGAGCGTCTTGCCTTGTTTTTTTAACGATAACAGTTCATGAATAAAAACGATGATTAAAATAATAACAAACGCTAAAACAAGCTGCCAATGGTGATTGATAAACTGACCTACATGTTCCACATGAAATCCTAAATTGAAAAGATAGCTTGGATTATCGCCATATTTATCTTATCAATCAAGAGCTAATTACGGGGTAGCCAGCATTCGCCCAAGCAATAATACCGCCATCCACGGAATAAACAGATTGGTATCCGAGTGCGAGCAATTGTTCTGCTGCTGCCAAGGAGCGCATTCCACTGCGGCAGTGTAGATAAATATCTTGAGAAAGTGGGATTGCTTGTTCACTGAGGGTTTGAGTAAGTTGATCTTTTGGGATATGTGTGACATTGGCGATATGTATCTCTGTCCATTCTTGAGGCTCACGAATATCAATAAGTTGCAGCCTGGGATCGGTATCAAGCAGTTGTTTTAAGGCTTGGACACTAATAGTTTTGATAGCATTGATAGGGGACATAAGCATGTTCTATTTTGAGGAATATAAGCTATAGTAACTTAGATGAGACATTTGTTCAAAACCTCTCTTCTTGGCAGGGCGAATCAGCTGTTTTAGTGTTAAAAATTTAGACTAGTTTGCCCTGGTGACGATTTTGTTGTTTAATCTGGGGTTTTAAGCTTGTAGGTTCAATGCAGATTGGCCGTGATGTAGGTCAATTTAGTTTTTTAGCATAACATGGATAGACTATGATGATAAATCCCGTACCCCATTTGACGACAGCGCAGAATGGCCCGTTATTTCCTGTAGAGGCACTGATCATCAAAGAGGTGATTGCGATTGAATCTTGGTTTCGCCAGTCTTGGGCAAAAACACCAGCGCCCATCATGTCCTCGGTGGATTTGCGCCACGAGGGGTTCAAACTAGCGCCTGTGGATACCAATTTATTTCCTTCCGGATTTAATAATCTGAATCCTGACTTTATGCCTTTATGCGTTCAAGCTGTTCAATCTACTTTGAGTAACAATTGCCAAAGAATTTTACTATTGCCCGAACAGCACACACGCAATCAATACTACCTGCAGAGCTTAGGCGTGCTACGTGATATTTTATTGCAAGCTGGATATAGTGTGCGCATTGGTCAACTCAATGCTGAGATCACCGCACCTACTGAGGTGACTGTAGCAGACGGAGAGCCGTTGCTGTTCGAACCCATCATTCGGCGTGGGGCTAAAATAGGATTAATAGACTATGACCCATGCTTGGTGATTTTGAATAATGATTTATCTTCAGGCGTGCCGGAAATATTGCAAAACTTAGATCAACGCATAGAACCAGCGACTCAATTAGGGTGGTCTTCTCGCTTAAAATCAGTTCATTTTCGCCATTATGATAGCGTGGTAAAGGAGTTCTCAGCTCTGATTGGCTTGGATCCTTGGTTGATCAATCCTATTTTTTCAGCCGTAGAGCACGTGGATTTTATGGCCCAAACAGGTATCGATCGCTTGAGTACAGAAGTTGATGTTGTATTACAACGTATTCGCGAACAATATCGTCGGTTTAGCATTCAAGAAAAACCTTATGTGGTGGTCAAGGCCGACAATGGTACTTATGGCATGGGGGTGATGATGGTGCATGATGCAGATGATTTACTCCATTTGAATCGCAAACAACGTACAAAAATGGCCAAAACCAAAGGCAATCAGACCATCAGTCATGTCATGATTCAAGAAGGGGTGTATAGTTTTGAAACAATGGCAGACGGCGCTGTGGCTGAACCAGTGGTTTATATGATGGGTCAATACGTAGTAGGCGGGTTTTATCGCGTACATCGAGAACTGGGCACCAATGATATTCTCAACACCCCTGGCATGCATTTTGAACCGTTGGCTTTTGCCCAAGCTTGTAATATGCCTTCCAAACGACGAGATGTTGTGCACGAGCATAATCGTTTTTATGCCTATGGCGTGATTGCTCGGCTGGCCGCGTTGGCTGCTGCACGAGAATCAGCGACTTTGACCCAGAGGAAAACAGCATGAAAATAGCAGTGTTTATGGATCATCTTGATGACGTTAATCCGCCGATAGATTCGACTTTAACTATGATGAGCCATGCTCGTGTACGCGGATGGCAATCGGGTTACTTTACATTTTCTGATATGTTTTGCCAGGATGGTGATGTGTTCGCGCGCGTGACTGACTTGGAGGTTGATGAGGCGAACAATTGGACTGAAAAATCCAGTTGCGTTCGGCCTTTGCGTGAGTTTGATATCATCTTGGTTCGTAAAGATCCCCCCTTCGACTTGGCTTATTTGTACGCAACCCAGCTTTTGGAATTGGTTGAGCGCCAGGGTGTATTGGTGACGAACAAACCACAAAGTTTGCGTGATCATAATGAAAAATTAAGTTTATTGCAGTACGCTGATGTCAGTCCCCCGACCTTGGTCTCGGCGAACATCTCCTACTTGAAAGCATTCTGGCAGGAACACCACTCTGTTATTTTCAAGCCCTTAGATGCTATGGGTGGAAAATCAGTATTTCATGTGGGAGAAGACGGACAAAATTTGCCAGTTATTTTAGAGGTATTGACTTCACAAGAAACCATGTGTGTGATGGCACAACGTTATATCCCTGAAATCAGTCAGTATGGCGATAAACGCATTATTTTGATCAATGGGGAGCCGATCCCATATGCCCTTGCGCGATTTGCGCCTACAGGAGAAGCGCGCGCGAATTTGGCCGTAGGGGGCATCGGAAAAGTGGTGCCTATTTCAGAACAAGATCGGATATTGTGCCAAAGATTAGCACCACGTTTAAGGGAGCAGAGCTTATATTTTGTGGGCATTGATGTGATTGGCGATTATGTCACTGAAATTAATGTGACCAGCCCTACCTGCGCACGGCAAATCACCGCGGCGACTGGGGTGGATATCATTGGGGCTTATTTGGATTTTTTAGAGACTAAAGTGAAGCGGGTATAGGTTGGCATTGGGGACAGAACGAAGAAGTTCTTTGACCAATATTGAGCTTTTGAAGCAGGGTATGGCATTGAACGCAGGGTAGACCTGTGCGGCCGTAAACTTGTAATTTGAGATTGAAATAGCCGGGTTTACCATCAGAGCCCAAAAAATCTTTGAGGGTGGTGCCACCTTGTGCAATAGCCCGCTGTAGAATATTTTGAATAGCGTGCACCAGCCGATCCATTTGTGTGGCTGAGACGGATTTGGCTGGGGTGGCTGGGTGAATTCCGGTTATAAATAGGGCTTCCGTTGCATAAATATTCCCGACTCCCACCACGATATGATGATTCATGATGAAAGATTTGATGGCCATAGAGCGATTTTGTGCACGCTGCCAGATATACTGCCCAGTACATTGAGGATCAAAGGGTTCGATGCCTAATTTACAAAGCAAGGGGTGCTGGGAAATAGGCTGTTGTGTAGACCACAAAAACGCGCCAAAACGGCGTGGATCGGTATAACGTAACCACAAATGATTACTCAGATGCACATCAATATGATCATGTTTTGCTGCGGGCGTAAAGGGCGCAACCAGACTTAGCCGTCCTGACATTCCCAAATGAATGATCACCGTACCGGTTTTGGTATCAAGTAGCAAATATTTGCCGCGACGCGTCAAAGCTTGAATGGTTTGGCCCTTTAAGTTGCCGCTGATGTCCCTAGGGATGGGCCAGCGCAATTGATACTGGCGAACCGTGATGTCTAGAATGACTTGATGAAGCAGATGAGGTTTGATGCCCAACAGAGTGGTTTCTACTTCAGGTAATTCTGGCATGGTCGGCGATCCGGTTACATTCGTTTTAAAGTATCTATGCCTAAAAGGTGCAATCCTTGTTCGAGAATTTTAGAACTCAATGCAGCTAATTTTAAGCGTGATTGTTGCAAGGCGTGGTCGGCGGATAGAATCGGACAAGCTTCATAAAACGAAGAGAATAAACCAGCAAGCTCGTACAGATAGGTACATAACAGATGCGGAGTGGCTTTGGCGGCAACCGAGGCAATCAGCTCAGGAAATAATGCCAGGTGTTTGCCGAGCATTAATTCTTGTTCAGCTCGTAATTCAAAGTCTTGGGTCAAGTGCTGAGGTTTGACGGTCGCCTTTTGAAACAAACTATGGATTCGGGTGTTCGCATATAACAAATAGGGCGCGGTATTGCCTTCAAAGCTTAACATCGTATCCCAATCAAATACATAATCAGACATTCTGTTTTTAGACAAATCAGCATACTTAACAGCTGCTATACCAATGATTTTTGCCATGGTTTGGCACTCTTGCACCGACATACTAGGGTTTTTACCCATGATCAACTGGGCAGCGCGTCGCTCTGCTTCATTTAATAAATCGACCAATTTGGTGACGCCACCTTCACGACTTCTGAAAGGTTTGCCTGATTTATCTAAAATCATCCCAAAATCAATATGTTCCAGGCGCATCGTTTTTGGCACAAAACCGGCTTGCGCGGCCAATGCGAATATTTGTTGAAAATGTAAAGACTGACGCGCATCCACCACATACAGCACACGATCTGCTTTTAATGTTTGATGCCGATAGGCCAAAGCGGCCAAGTCGGTCGTCGCATAAAGATATCCGCCATCTCGCTTTTGTACGATGATGGGCAATGGTTGCTTGTCTTTGCCGATAAACTGTTCCAAAAACACACACTTGGTGCCTTCCTGGTCAGTCAGTAAACCCTGGGATTGGAGGGCTGTAATCACATTGGGCAGGTCATCGTTATATGCACTTTCTGCATGAATGTCTTGTGGTTGTAAACAGACCCCTAAGCGTTGGTACAAGCTTTGGCAATGAGCCAATGACAAGGTAATAAAACGCTGCCACAATGTATAGGATTGGGGCTCATGGGCTTGTAACTTAACCACCCAGGCGCGCGCTAGGTCAGCAAAAGCCGGATCTGCATCAAAGCGTTGTTTGGCCGCTTGGTAAAATCCTTCTAAATCATTTAAATTAAAATCCTCTTTCGAGTCTTGTTGTATCTCGTCCAAGTGAGCGATCAACATGCCAAATTGTGTGCCCCAATCTCCAATATGGTTTTGTCGAATTACGGTTTGACCTTGAAACGATAAAATACGAGCCAGCGCGTCGCCAATGATGGTCGATCGCAAGTGACCCACATGCATTTCTTTGGCCAAATTAGGTGACGAATAATCAATCACCACCGTTTCTGGGTGGGTTATCTCGCCAATACCGCAATTGGGGGAGGCCCAGATGTGTTCAAGTTGTTCTTGTAAATAAGACGTGGTCAATTTGAAATTAATGAATCCTGGACCAGCAAGTTCAATGGCTTCAATATGTTTATCAAGAGCAATCAAGCCAATCAATTGTTCAGCAATGGCGCGAGGTGCTTGTTTGAGTGGTTTGGCCAGGACCATGGCAATTGAGCTTGACCAATCACCATGACTGGGGTCACGTGGCCTCTCTAGCGCTATTTGTAAGTTATCAGGGGAAATCGATGGGTTGCTGTGGCGCAGTAATTGCTCTAGAGCCGCGTGTAATAATGATTCCAAATGTTGTTTCATATCACATCATCATATCAAAAGAAGCCAATAGTATAACGATGTAACGAGAATTTGTCCTCATTTACTTTTTATACATAAAGAGCCACAATAAAATGCCACAGGAATTGGAAGATATATTGACAGTGAAAAATCGTTGCGTAGCATGGACATGCAGTTTGATACTGTTTCTGGGATTTTTACCTCTACTTTCTCATGCACACCCTTGCAAAAGCTCAGGGAATCCCATGTTTTCTTTGATTAACCGTCCTTCCTACATGGATAGTCCCTGCACAATACCATCCAGCCAATTGATGGTGGAGGGAGGTTACCAATACCGGAATTTAGTAGGACAACCAAGAGCTGATGCAAGTCTTTTCCCTTCTATTGAGTTGCGTTTTGGTCTTCCAAAGGCCACCGAGTTTTTTGTGTATTTACCGGCTGTTGCAGCCTCTTCTCGTAATACAAATAACGGGACCACAGAAACTTCTCTTGGTCTAAAGCATGAGGTTTTTTTCACTGAATCATTCATAACATCTTTCACTGCTCATTTATATCCTCCTTCTGGAAGTTATTATGTCGGTGCACAAAGCCCTGGAACTGAAGTTGGCATCATTATGGAAGATATTATTACAAACACCTTAAGCGCCACGGCTATGCTCAGTGTTTTGTATGAAGGGCAATCAAAAAGCCAGGAAAACACACAGTATACATCCTTTAATCCTGATGTTGTGATTAGCCTGGCACTTAATCCATTTGTCATGTTTTTTACCGAGGTATATGGACAATCCAAAGTCAGTCCTGTTTTGGGCAGCGGGTTTAATATTAATGGTGGTTTGATTTTTCTAGTGGCACAGAATGCCACCTTTGATATAGAGGCCTCCCATCGGCTGAGCGGGTATCTCAACGGATTTAATGCCTATGTGGGTGTGGGCGGCGCGATAAAGCTCTGATAGGGTTTGCGTAAAACATTGACTTCGCCTAAGCCCCAATTGTCCTTGAGGCAATCAAGGCATACCATGATTTGACAACCCCCCAAGGATGCTCCTATACTTTATAGTGCAATGCAACATAAATCGGAGAATATCATGACGCAGCCCTACAATGATTACGAGAAATATTCTGATGTATTTAAAAAAATCCAACAACCTATGCAAGAATTCATGGATTTGAATCTTCAAACGGCTCAGAGTTTTCAACACACCAAGCCTGAAGATTTTACCAAGCTCACTAAACCTGAAGATTTTTTGCAAAAACAACTTGAAGTAGCCCTTGCAAATGGTCATAAAGCTTTAGATTACATGCAAAAATCGTTTCAAATTATTGAAAAAGCCATGCTGTCTTGCGCGCGGGAAGTCAAAACAGAAGCTAAAAAACAGTAATCTATTCTTCCAATAACCCGCAAAATTTGCGGGTTATTGGGGCCTATCGCAAAACCTAATTCCTCTCTCCGTAAGCCATCATTCACCCAAGTGGCGAAAAAGGCGTTTACCCCGGGTTTACCTTGTGATAGTTGACATTTGTTGAGCTTGCTTCACAATCAAATCATGGCTAAATGACTCATGAGTCCGATGTGACGTTTGAATCTGTAATTCGCGACATCCTTGAAAAAAGTACGGATTTGTTGGCACGATTTGAATTCAAATGGGATGCGCTGTTACCCTTGATAGAAACGATACATCCGGTGCTTGTTGATATACAAGCCTTTACCAGCAGTTTGTTACAGCATCCAAATCATGTGAATCATTGTTATACCGTGTATCAGCAAGAGGCACAGCAGTTGTTGCAAGAGCAATGCGCGTATTGGTCTGGCATCAAAGGAAGTCCGCCAATCATTAATGCGCATCGCTTTGATGCGGATGAATGGCAGCAGCATCCCTTTTTCTTATTGATCAGCCAGCATTATGTGTTATTCAAACAACATATGCTCCGTGCTCTTGAGCAATCAGGGCATCCAGACCCAAAGTTGACCAAACGCATTCAATTTCTGATGCAACACTATATGGATGCGCTGTCTCCTGAAAACTTTCTCCTAACCAACCCTCAATTGTTAGCCGAAACCTTGCAAACTCAGGGATTGAATTTATTACAGGGATTGCGTAATTTTTTGTATGATCTGGATAGTGATGCCAAGCCAAAAATGTTGCCTTTGGCCGATCGGGATGCGTTTAAAGTGGGGCATAGCGTTGCTGTGACGCCCGGAAAAGTGATTTATAGAAATGAACTGATGGAATTAATTCAATATGAACCACAAACCAAACGAGTCAAATCCGTACCTTTGTTGGTGATACCTCCGTGGATCAATAAATATTATATTTTGGATTTGAGCCCTAGCAATTCTTTGGTGCGTTGGTTGGTAGAGCAGGGTATCACGGTATTTATGATGTCCTGGCGAAATCCCGATAAAAGCCATGCTGATCTGGGTTTGGCGGAGTACCTGACTTTAGGGCCTATTGCCGCAATAGATGCGATTCAGACTCAACTACAGATCTCCACGCTATCCGCTCTAGGCTTTTGTATTGGAGGCACCTTGTTATCGATGTTGCTTGCTTATCATAAAGCACGGCAGATTGATGTCATTTGTTCCGCAACTTTTTTGGCGTCGTTGATCGACTTTAGCGAACCAGGGGACATTGGTGTTTTTATCCATGAGCAGCAAATTCAAGCTTTGGAACAACGCATGCAAGCACAGGGTTATTTGGAAGGGGAGCTCATGGCAAGTGCTTTTAATTCGTTGCGTCCTACTGATTTGATTTGGTCCATGTTTGTTCGACAATATTTGCAAGGACGTACTCCTGCGGCTTTTGATATGTTATTTTGGAACATGGATACCACCAATATGCCCTACAGAATGCATTCGGAATATTTGCGTTGGATGTACTTGGCCAATGATCTGATCAAACCTGGGCATGTCGTGGTGAATGATACGCCGTTAGATATTCATGCTATTGATTGTCCTGTGTTTTTTGTGTCTACTCAAAAAGACCATATTGCTCTTTGGCAGAGTGTATACCGAGGGTTTCAATATATGGCAGGTCCAAAAACCTTTGTCTTGGGTGGATCTGGGCATATTGCTGGTGTTGTGATTCCTCCCGGCAAAGAAAAATATGGCTATTATACCAATGCCACCCACCCAAAAACGCCCCAGATATGGTTTGAAACAGCGCAAGCACACACGGGATCTTGGTGGCCAGAGTGGTTGCAGTGGCTAGAGCAATATCTTGGCCCTGCAGTGCCTGCTCCATTGCTGTCTGCATTGCCACTCTCTGCGCTAGAGGATGCGCCTGGAACTTATGTGCATCAGCGCTCGTAAACCGCTATATTTTGTGAGAGGATAAATCAAATTCAGTCATAACATCATCCTGAGCGTAGCGAAGGATCTCCTGATTAAAAGGACAGATTCTTCGCTACGCTCAGGATGACGGGTGTAGGTTGTGATGCAAATCATCTATTTAGAGGTGTGTTATGTCAGAGAAAACCCAGTGTCCCCCGGTTAAATTGATTAAAAAATACAAAAATCGTCGTTTGTATGATCTTGAACGCAGTCAATATATTACGATTGAAGAACTGCAGTCGTATGTGTTTCAAGATGTAGATTTTCAAGTGTTAGACGCGAATACCGGTAAAGACTTGACCAATGCCACTTTGCTGCAAATATTTGTGGAACTTGAAGCAAATTCTGCACAAATTTTGTCACCTAAAATTTTACGACAGCTGATCAAGCTATCACAAAATCCTTTGAGTCAACAGTATAAAGATATGTTAGAACAGTTCCTGGCTGGATTCGAAGCACATATGCATCCTTATATCCAGGGGATACAGCAAACCACAGAATTGTGGACCAAGCAGTCAGAGCACCTATTGAAATCATGGCAAGATTTGTTCCGGAATCGGAGTTAAACGATGGACACACTGATTTTGGCGACAAGTTCTAAGGGCAAACTTGCAGAACTTACGGCATTGTTAGCTCCGGTCCAATGTATCGCACAACATGAGCTGCATATTCCAGAAGCAGACGAAACGGGATTAAGTTTTATTGAAAACGCGATCATCAAAGCACGTCATGCAAGTCAGTATAGTACGTACCCTGCATTGGCAGATGACTCGGGTTTGGTGATCGATGCATTAAATGGTCGTCCTGGTATTTATTCTGCGCGATTTTCTGGGCATCATGGCGCTGATGTAGACAATATACAAAAAGTACTACACTTAATGGAGCGGGTGGAAACCTCTAAGCGGCACGCTTATTTTTATTGCGCAATTGCACTGGTTCGTTATCCTGATGATCCTACACCCATATTGGCGACTGGACGATTAGACGGTTATATCACGCTAGCGCCGCAAGGGGAGCACGGATTTGGATATGATCCTATTTTTTTCTTACCGTCTCATGCTATGACGTTGGCGCAACTGCCCGCAGATCAGAAAAACAAACTCAGTCATCGTGCAGAAGCTTTACAAAGTTTACTCAAACATCTGAAAAAGCCCTTTGCTTTTTAGGGATAAGACTTTTTGAATCAACGTTTAGAGCAAACAAGGGTTTTGGCTGGACAAAAGGAGCATGATTTTATGAAAAAACATCAGATATTTTATCTCTTTACCTCGTGTGTGCTTTTCAGCGCCGCAGTGTCAGCTGCAGATTCTTCTGGGGAACTGGCTGCTTATTGTAGGGAAAAGGGGGGCGAGGTCAAGGTGATGAAAGTACCGGGGCAACCGCAGCCTACTACGAAAGAATTCTGTACTTTTCAGCGTGACAATGGGTATATCGTTATAGGGCTGTCTGCTTTTGCATCGCCAGAACCTAGTATTGCTGCAACTTATATAAAAAAATTACCAGAATTCAAAGAAAACTCTTCTTTGATGCAAGGTGCTCTAGGAAACCCCTCTTATAAAGTCTGCCAAAATCTTGGAGGCACCGCGATGTCCTATCAAGGTACAGAGGGAGGGGAGTCTGATATTTGTGTGTTCAGTGACGAGTCTATGGTCAGTGCGTGGTCATTGATCTACATGGCTAATCATCGCAAAGGGTACGATGAGGTTAAAGCCAATGTCCTATCGCAACCTTTGGACATTCCCATGCCAAAAAATTAAACAGGACTTACGCAAAACCTCGATCTCTTCGTTAAGCTTTGTTTTTAATTCGGTCATTTAGTATACCTAAACTCCCTCATTAAAAACAAAACTTGCCTCGACCTCGAGCTTTTGCGTAAGTCCTGTTAAAGTCAGGACATATGCAAAACCTCAATCCCTTCGTTAAGCTTTGTTTTTAATTTGCTCATTTGGCACATCTTCAACGAAACAAATAGTCTTGTTAGAATTTGTACACTAGTGAAAGATCACCTTCCAGAGTATTAAAATCGTTTGTATATACCTGTTGGGGAGAGCCTGATGTGGGTAATCCAGTACCTGTACTGGATTGAGACCCGAAGTTGGTGTATATCATATCGACACGAACTTCAAACCCTTGGATGATCTGAGTGGTCCAGCCTAAGCCGCCCTGCAAGCCATTTTTATAAAATGATGAATTAATATATCCGTAATTACCACTGTCTTTTACCTGAAAATGAGCATTTGTATAGCCTAAAATAATGTGTGCTTGTATCCCTGGTGAACATTGATAACCAGGTAATAGGCGTGCACCTGCTTGATAATGTGAATTTGCACTATAAGATGTGCCCTGTGCATCATGGTTAATAGCAATATTGAGACCTGTTGCATTACCAAACCCTTCTAATGCAATATTAAAAAGGTCATTCACATGATAGTCATAGCCAACGAAGCCGCCGCCCAAAATACCTAAGCTACCTAACTGATGCGATTCGGGATTAATAATATGCTGTTCTTTGTCCACCAAATTGCTCATACCCAGCGTGGCACCTGCATAAAGGCCATCATAAGAAGCAGGTAAGTCCGAAGCTCCCATGACGCCAGCAATACCGGGCAGTGCATGGCAGATGAGAGTGAGCAGCAGTAGTTTTTTACAATGTGACATCATAACGTATCCTTTTCATCGAGATGGATAAAAACCTAAATAAATTTATAGATCAAGGTGAGATCACCTTCCAGGGTGCTGAAATTATTATTGTAGGTTTGATAGGTAAAGCCAGGGGTATTGCTGCCCCCGATCGATGAGATGCCGCTATACGTCGTATATAGGGCATCAATTCGAATTGAAATCTGGTTGGTGATCCTTGACTTCATACCTAAACCGCATTGAAAGCCGCTTTTATTGAGCTCTTGGTCAATATAGCCGTAGTCACCGGAATCACGAAGGGTGAATTTTGCGTTGGAGTACCCTAGCAGGATATGCCCAATCGTATCTGGATAAAACTCAAAACCGGGTAGTACCCGTAAACCGGCATTGTATTGTGAGCTGGTTGTATAACTATTGCTGGGTGGCGTAAAGCTTCTGGTGGCAATATTTAAGCCATTCGCGTTCATAAATCCTTCAAATCCAATTTTGAAGCTATTGTAAACACTCAAATCATATCCAGCCAGCCCGCCACCTACGACGCCTGTGGCACTGAGTTGATGAGATTGCAAAGGATTTTCTGTGGATTGCGCATTGATCAAATCAGACACGCCGATGTTTGTACCCACATAAAACCCAGTATAATGATCAAGCTCAGCGTCGCCCATGATGCCCGCAAAGCTGGTATGGGTGAACCATAGCAATGTGATGAGGCTCAATTTTTTTGAAGAACATACCATGATCTTTCCTTAATCATATGTTGTAACTATTTAGCGTTTCAACCTGGATAGCAATCTGACGTTTCACCAAACGACTATTAATCTGTGATGCGGTTATCAGATATCATTCAGCCTATCCTACTAGACCTCGGACAGATTTGAAAGTGGCTTGCGACATGCTATAGTGAATTCATTTTTAGCGTACTGAATCAATGAACACTCTGAATGCCATTTTGATCGGACTGCAACAGCAAGTACGTCTACAAAAGTGTGTGGATGAAACGGGGTTAAAGCATCTATTGCGTTTGCAAAAAACTGCTCAAGGGCGAGATGAAACCTCTGATTTTTGCAGCGAAACAGACCTTCATTTGTTGATAGATCTTGTGGTGCGATACCCTTTTTTGATTTCTGTCTCGGGACGTACGCTTCAGCAAGTGCCCTCGCTACTGTGCTGTCTTGATTTGGCGGTAAGTGATATAAGAATAGAATCCTATGTGATCGAAAAAGCGATACACGTCATGCGTGACTGCATGCGAATTCCCGCAAAAAAAGTTGCGATTTTTGGGGCGAGTTTTAATCCTACCACACAGGGCCATATTGATTTGATTCAGCTGCTTTTACAGGGACATCCTGATGCCTATGATCTTGTTCGTTTGATGCCGGCTGGACAATCTCCGCTGAAGCCTGCACATCAATACGCCGCTAGCACCCATCGATTACACATGTTACGCATGATGCTGGATGCTCATGTTGAACCCAATGATCGATGTAGATTATGTGTTGAACACTTAGAAGTTGATCGCTCTGCGCCGTCGCGCATGGTTGTCACCCTTAGTGCTTTGGTTTTATTGCATCATGGTCATGAGCGCTATACTTTGGCGTGTGGCTACGATCATGTGATCCAGTTATCACAGTGGTATCGTTGGCAAGACTTGAAGCACTTATGTGAGCTGGTATTTTATCCTCGACAAGGGGTGAGCCTGGTTACTGAGCAGCATGCGTGGTGTTTGAGCGCTCTATCTCAAGCAGGTATTGGGTTAAAAATCATTTTTTCAGACGCTGCACAAAGAGTGGCATTTTATGAGTTTTGTCGCACGCATTTGGACACGTTGCAGATGACTTGGATAGCAAAAATCACGCTGGTTGATGATCCCAAGGTACGTATTACATCCGGTTCTGCCACAGCAATCCGCGCTTATTATCAGCAAGCACAAACCCATGAAGCAATTCCAGTAGGTCTGACACCCGAAGTGCATCGGTATATTTTAAAGCACCGTTGTTATCAATAAGCATTACAGATTGAATGCGGCTCATGATCAGACAGTTTGTGACCTCTATTTATAAAGAAACTCAGCACACATCACGGCGATAAAAAATAATAAAACCACGCTGGGTAACACCATCCCGCCAGGCACGCGATAGCCTTTGAGTTGCAAGCTATAACGTCCTTTAAAGATCATCAAGGCGGGTAGGACGCCCATTAAAAATGCGACCAAAACACCTGCCCAACTCAAAATTTGATTAAATCCTGTGGGGATGATCAACAAAAAAATCATTGGAGGTATATACGTCAAAATAAGCAATAATCCGCCTGTCATCCCTGTGGTTTGTATTTGTAAGCCATCGGCAAGCGCATGATACAACGCCATGGAAACACCTAAAAAAGAGGTGATCACGGCAAATAACGCGAACAATGTGATGACATACGTCAAATGGGGGTTTTGCGTGATATGAATCAAGGCATTGGCCACTTCTGTACCATTATCTAGCCCCCCTGCGATCTCTTGTAAGCCATGAGGGCCTTGAAGAGGAATATTGCCCAGTGTGGCTATTTCCCACAGGATATAGATCACCAAAGTGATGACGCTGCCTATTACAATGGTCTTTTGCAACAGTTTAGCCTGTCCCTCAAAGTACACGCTTAAAGAGGGCACAATGATGCTATATCCAAAGGCGGTGATTAACAGCGGAACAGCTTTTGGTAAGTGCCATAGATTTTGAGCTGGCTGGAGCAATAGGTGACTTTGCGTGGAGGGTAGGGTGATGGTCAAAATTAAAATATAAGTAAGTGCCAGACCAAATAACATGACGCGATTGACGTGGTCTACCATACGGATTCCAAAAAAAACAAACAAGCCAATCAAAGCAATGAATATCAGCATACCTGTGATCTGCCCAAGATCAATATGTGACAGATAAGCGAGAGATTGAATGATCCAACTGGATCCAGCCAATAGATAAGTACACATCAAGGAATACAGCAATGCCAGATAGACCAGCCAAATAAACGCTTTGGCTTTAGCACCGAAAAAGAAATGGGTCATGCTTAATAAGTTTGAAGAGGGTGACTTTTGCCATAAATGCACTTCCATATAAAATAGAGCAGCTAAGGTTGAAAAACTCCAGCAGAGTAAAAAAAGCACAAGACTCCAGCCAAAACCCGCTGCACCTGTATCACTGGGTATTCCTAAAATGCCGGTTCCAACTGAGGTCCCACAAATCAATAATACGCCGCCTAGTACTTTCGAATTCATGATGCTCGCTTGGTGATAGGTTCATTTATGTTGGGTATTTATATCATACTCACACATTTTGCGCACCCAACTTTGTCGCGTTGGCTTTATCAAACGTGGTTACGAGTGCTTGATGTAAAGATTTTGTTTTCATAATGATTTCTTGAAATTCTTCTTCCGGATCAGACAGTGCAATGATAGCCCCACCCGCTCCAATGCTGATCTGGTGCGGGGTGATTTCCGCAGTACGTATCACGATATTCAAATCGGCTGTGCCATTCACACTCAAGTAGCCAATTGATCCCGAGTAAATACCGCGTGCTGCGGTTTCCAACTGATTGATGATATTCATGGTGCGAAGTTTAGGCGCACCTGTCATTGAGCCTCCGGGGAAGGTATGTCGCAGGCATTCAATAGCGTCGATGCCTGGCTTTAATTGTCCTTCTATGGTGCTAACCAATTGATGGACTGTGGCGTAGGATTCAATTTGCATAAATTGCGGTACAGAAATACTGCCTATTTGGCATATTTTCCCCAAATCATTGCGTAACAAATCAACGATCATCAAATGTTCTGAGCGGAATTTTTCATCTTCCTGCAGCGAACGAGCCAAGCGGGCATCGTCTTTTGGGGTGGGTCCACGTGCTGTGGTGCCTTTGATGGGCTTGGTTTGAATGCGTCGTTGCGCATCAATACGCAAAAAACGTTCCATAGATGAGCAGGCAATGCTCAATTGAGCAAATTTCAAATAAGCAGCATGTGGTGCTGGATGACACTGGCGTAAATTACAATAGTAAGCCAAAGGATCGATATTGCAGTCATAGCGTAATTTGTTGGTCAAACATATTTCATAGCTTTCACCTGCAGCAATCAAATCGAGACATTTTTGAATGTGCTGTAGATAGATTTCCTTGGGTTGCAACCACGCGCTGCCGAGCGCGCAGGGCATCGAGTTAAGGGCTAATAATACTTCATCAGGTAGTGCGGATAAATGCTGTTCTGTGTCTTGAAACCACAGCGTACTGGGACTTGCGTCACCCTGATGGGATACCGCTACTAAATAGCAACATTGTTCTAAGTGATCAAATACAACGACGCGATCTAAAAATAATACTTGGGCATCAGGGTGAGGTGAGGCTTTGACCTGCGTGACAGGGGATGTTTCTTGATTCATTTCATAACCAAAATAGCCAATAAACCCACCCAGAAAATCAAATGGAACATCAACGGTTTTGGTCAAAGTAATACTCTGTAGTTCCTGTTGAATATGCTCAAAAATACTGCGTTTGTAGGTGATGTGCTCCTGTGCACTCTGTTGCGTGGTGGTTTGCGTCGTGGCGTCATATGTTAAATGATAACTCAAGGGGCCTTGCGGTGCGCCCATGTATGAAAAGCGTGAAAATCCCGGGATGATTTGACTGCTGTCTAGCCAAACTGCTTGTTCAGCCTTGGCGAATAGGTGTTGAAAAACAAGGGTTGGTTCCGGGTAAAACTCTAATTTCTTAACGTTTACCTGATAAGCCTTGGGTATGGGAAGTGGCCTGGCAAACTTGGTAGGTATTGACTGTCGGGAGGGGGGGAGGTGATGGCGTTGTTGATATTGCTTTGTCAGATGCTGAAAATTCAACAGCAACTGCTCTCCATATTCACTGGCAATTGATTCAGGATGGTACTGAACGCCCCAAATCGGGCGATGTCTATGGCGTAATCCCATGATCATCTGATCTTCAGTCCAGGCTGTTATCTCAAGTTCTTTTGGTGGTTGGCCAGCACAAATCAGAGAATGATAGCGTGTGACAATGAAGGGCGATGGAATCAGATGATAGAGTGGGTCTTTTTGATGAAAAATAGGACTCAGACGACCATGCATGGCAACGGGGGCGCGCATAACACGTCCGCCAAACGCAGAAAATATACCTTGATGACCCAGGCACACACCTAAAATAGGCTTGTTACTTGTGTGAATGATCTGTTTGCATATGCCAAAATCTTCTGGGACATCTGGATGACCTGGTCCTGGAGAAAGTACAATATTGTCATAATCATGCGGATGAAGGTGTTGAAACTCTTTAGAATTGTTTCGAATCACCAGAGGTTCAGTGCCTTGAACTTTGGCGATCAATTGAAAGAGGTTATAGGTAAAAGAGTCGTAGTTATCGATGATCAACGTTTTCATAGAGAAGGCTCGAGTGACTTGCCAGTGAAAGTTTAGCATGATGGGGATGTGGCAGCAAACCTCAGGGCAAGAGTAACTCCCCACGTCATCCCGAGCGCAGCGAGGGATCTCCTGTCGTGTGGTACT